>JBDUDG010000286.1:0-4648 GCA_040003045.1 Saprospiraceae bacterium
CGATATCCATCAGCAGCAAGACTATACCTTCAGTAGGTGTACTTTACTACAGACTTGACGCTAACGAGTATACAGCAACTAAGAAGATGGTAATCATTGACTAAGATGACATAACGATGGATTTATAATTATAAATCTATTATTGAAATGGCCTCTATCATACAAAATGATAGGGGCCATTTTTGTTACCACAGATTAATCTGATTCCATAGATTGGTTTTTGTAAAAGAATGGATGCATGTTCAAACTACATCGTCGGATGCTTTACCAGTACACAAATTATCTTATTAACTTACTTTCATAAAGTGACAATCATGCTATCCACATATATCCTATCACTTGATCAGGGGACGACTAGCAGTCGCAGCATCCTTTTTGACAGGAAAGGCGATATAGTATCTGTATCTCAAAGGGAGTTCCGTCAGATCTATCCGCAACCAGGATGGGTAGAACACGATGCCGATGAGATATGGACTACACAGGTGGGTACCATTGCTGAAGTTGTAGCAAAAGCAGGAATATCAATGGAACAAATAGCGGGTATTGGAATTACAAATCAGCGGGAAACAACAGTAGTTTGGGATAGAATCACAGGTAAACCTGTTTACAATGCAATTGTTTGGCAGGACAGACGTACTGCCCATTACTGTGATAAACTCAAAGAATCCGTTTATGCAAAAGGGATTCAGGCGGTCACCGGTCTTGTGATAGATGCATATTTCTCAGCAACAAAAATCCATTGGATCCTTGAAAATGTGTTGGGTGCACGAGATAAAGCCAATAAAGGCGAGCTTGCTTTTGGCACTATTGATTCCTGGCTTGTGTGGAACCTGACAGAGGGAGCTGTACATATAACAGACGTTTCCAATGCATCACGGACCATGCTTTTTGACATACACTCCCAATCGTGGAATGAAGAACTGCTGGAATTATTTTCGATTCCGCGCGGCATGATGCCCGAAGTAAGATCAAGCAGTGAAATCTACGGAGAGGCAAGTAAATTAATGCACGGACAGAAAGTACCTATTGCAGGAATTGCGGGAGATCAACAGGCTGCACTATTCGGACAAATGTGCATTGAGCCAGGCATGGTAAAAAATACCTATGGCACCGGATGTTTCATGCTGATGAATACAGGAGAGAAAGCCATCATCTCAAAAAATAATCTACTGACCACAATCGCGTGGCGTGTAGGAAATAAAACTGAGTATGCCCTTGAGGGAAGTGTATTTATCGGTGGAGCTGCTGTGCAATGGTTGCGTGATGGATTGAAAATAATCAGATCATCGAATGATGTGGAGGAACTCATAGCTAAAGTAGATGACACAGAAGGAGTGTATGTAGTGCCTGCATTTGCTGGCCTGGGTGCACCGTATTGGAATCACCATGCCCGTGGCAGCATATTTGGGCTTACGCGGGGCACCACGGATGCTCACCTTGCTAAGGCAGTACTGGATAGTATAGCATATCAAACATACGATGTATTGAAATCCATGGAAGCTGACGCCAATATTCAAATTGCAGAATTGCGAGTAGATGGCGGAGCGACTGTGAATGATCGGTTGATGCAATTTCAAAGCGACATCATGAAAACCAAAGTGGTGAGACCTATTGTAACTGAAACGACTGCATTAGGTGCTGCATATCTTGCAGGACTTGCTATTGGGTATTGGGAGAACATAGAAAGTATACAGAAACACTGGCAGGTGGAAAAAACATTTTCTCCGACAATGGATGAAACGGAAAGAGAGAACTTACTGACAGGCTGGAAAAGAGCTGTGAATGCCACAATAGCGTGGGGCGATAATGCGTAAATAAACGATCTGCAATTGTATGGAGCGAAATCTCATGAAAGACATGCTTATTGCTACTCCGGAATGGGATATTTGCATCATTGGTGGAGGAGCTACAGGCCTTGGCATTGCAGTGGATGCTGCTTCAAGAGGATATAGCACCGTTTTATTTGAACGTTACGATTTTGCAAAAGGGACTTCATCCAGGAGCACAAAACTGGTACATGGTGGTGTGCGATATTTGCAACAGGGAAATATAAAGCTCGTTCTTGATGCCTTGCACGAACGTGGCATCTTCATGCGGAATGCACCACATCTTGTGAAAAATCAATCTTTTGTTATTCCTAATTATGAATGGTGGGAATACCCGTTCTATGGTCTTGGCTTGAAAGCTTATGACTGGATGGCTGGTAGGTTAGGTCTTGGTGCGACTACATTTCTTTCTGCAGAAGAAACACTTCATGTTGCCCCGACTATTGACCCGAATGGATTGCGCGGAGGCGTATTGTATCATGATGGGCAATTTGATGATTCAAGAATGGCTATTCATCTTGCTATGACTGCTTCAGATCACAATGCATGTGTAGTGAATTATTTTGAAGTCAATGGATTTTTAAAAACTAAAGATGTATTAATTGGTGTTCGCGTAACTGACCAAATTGAAAATGAAACATTTGAAATCAAAGCAAAGACCATCATCAACGCTACGGGTGTTTTCACCGATTCCATATTGCGAATGGATGATCAGGCGGCTGAATCGATAGTGACTCCCAGCCAGGGAATTCATTTAGTATTCGATGATTCATTTTTGCCTTCAGATACCGCTATCATGATCCCCAGGACAGAAGATGGCCGTGTTTTATTTGCTGTACCATGGCATGGAAAAGTGATTGTTGGAACCACAGATACTCAGGTGAATGAGCTTTGCGTTGAGCCGGTTGCATTGGGTGAAGAGATTGATTTTGTCCTGGAGCACATGAGGGCTTATTTGACAAAAGAACCTTTCTATGATGATATCAAAAGTGTGTTTTGTGGATTACGCCCATTGGTGAAGACTAATCAAAAATCAACGGCTTCCATTTCGAGAGAGCATCATATATCTATTTCAGATTCCGGATTGATATCAATCACCGGGGGTAAATGGACTACCTACCGAAAGATGGCCGAAGATGTATTAGAAATTGCAATACTGAAATCAAATTTGAATCCGGTAAAATCGATCACATCGGATCTTCACATTCATGGATATAAGCCAGAGGTGGATTTTAATACACCTCAATATTATTTTGGAACGGATCTTGAGTTTATAAACCAGCTGGCTGAAGAAAAAAAAGAATTGAGTGAAAAAATATCTGTTCATTTTTCAAACATCAAAGCTGAAATAATTTGGTGCATACGGAATGAGATGTGCATGACCGTGGAGGATTTTCTTGCCCGGCGAACAAGGATACTCTTTCTTGATGCTCAGGCAGCTATTGATGCTGCACCAGTGGTGGCTGATTTGATGGCGGAAGAAATGGGAAAAGATCCATCTTGGGTTCAGCGACAAATTGAACAGTTTAATGCTGTTGCTAAAAATTACCTTCCTGCATCAATCTTAACTTTGAAAACAACTTAAACAAAATGGAACATTTTATAGGTGAATTTATTGGCACAATGCTTCTGCTCGTTTTGGGAGGTGGCGTTGTAGCAAATGTGGTATTGAACAAAACCAAAGGGCAGAATAGCGGATGGATAGTGATCACATTCGGTTGGGCCATGGCGGTTTTTCTGGGTGTTTATACATCCACAAAACTTGGAGGTAGCGGACATCTTAATCCTGCTGTAACTCTCGCCATGGCGGCTTTCAAAGATTTTGACAGTGCACTGGTGTTACCGTATGTGCTTGCACAGATGTCAGGCGCATTCGTTGGAAGTGTATTGGTATGGCTTGTGTATAAACCACATTTTGATGCGACAGAAGATAGTGGTCTTAAACTTGCAGTTTTTTCAACAGGTCCTGCAATCAGAAATACTTTGCACAATTTTTTAACGGAAGTGTTGGGTACGTTTGTGCTGATGTTTGGTGCATTGGCGATGTCTGCTCCATCAGATGCATTAGGAACTCTGAATGCTTTACCTGTCGCGCTTTTGGTTTTAGGAATAGGATTATCACTGGGTGGCCCTACCGGTTATGCCATTAATCCTGCGAGAGATCTTGGGCCGAGGATCGCACATTTTTTACTGCCCATAAAAAATAAAGGAACAAGTGAATGGTCATATGCCTGGATCCCTGTTATAGGGCCAATAGTAGGAGCAATGATAGGGGCGTTGTTGTATAATTCGATTTGATCTTTCTTTATTACACAAATTGCGCAGATATTATTTTAAATAAATTCTCTCAAATTATTTTACTGCGCCTCTGCATGAGAATAGATATTTCGAATCCATTTAACAGGTATGGGCTAATTTTAAATTAAAATTTTCGTAAATTGGTATATTATTTCATTAAGAAAATCCATTCTGATGAGACTTAACTTACTATCCCGGGCTACATTATTTCTTTGCTTTCTTTCAGCGCATCTTCACTCAAAAGCAAATGAACCATTTATGGTAGATCCTTGCGATGGAAATGATGTATGCCAGACGGCAAAACTTTTTCCAGGTATAACTTCCGATCAATCTTATTCATGTATAGATGGATGTAATCTGAATTCTGCTCCTGATCCGATTGTGAGTGCATGTCAAATGGGCGATTTTCCAACAGTATGGTACGAGGTAGATGTTGATGCTGACGCTTCGGTTATAAATATTGAAGTAAGAACCAATGATTTTGAATCTCCGGTTATTTCTCTTTTTGATGGGAATGCAGGATG
>JBDUDG010000287.1:0-4638 GCA_040003045.1 Saprospiraceae bacterium
GAGGATACGATTGAAATCAATACACCTGAAGGCCATCTCACACTGCCCAATAATTTTGTTCTGGCTATGACGGGTTATCAACCCGATTTTATGTTTTTAGAAAAAATCGGAATTACGTTTACGAATGATATTGAGCCTGAATTAATTTACGACGAACAAACGCATCAAACCGTAATACCTGGTCTTTATGTTGCAGGTGTTGTTTGTGGCGGTATGCGCACAAATAAATTCACGATCGAAAATGCACGTGAACATGCTTATAAAATCATCACTCATTTGGTTGAGCATGTATAAAATCACCCACTTCTTTTGGGGAAATTGTAATATAAATTTCACTCCCCGGCCTCAATGTCACCAACGGTTTTTCAGCAACGTCTTTTGAAATAAGATTGAAATTAAATGTATTGACTATTGTCGTAAGGATGAGCTGCATTTCCATCATCGCAAAATGCTCACCGATACACAATCTTGGTCCTGCACCAAATGCCATGTAAGCTTCCTTGTTGAGATTCGGATCACTCCATCGATCGGGAATAAACTGATCCGGCTTTTCCCAATATTCCGGATTTCTGTGCATACCACGGATATAGATGACCCACAATGTATCTTTTGGCAAATGAAAATCCAGCACGTCATCCTCTTCCAGTGAAACCCTGTCCACGACCCATGCAGGTGGATAAAGACGCATGGTCTCTTCAATGACATTTCTGATCAGCGACGACTGTGTTTCACCGGCTGCATTTTGGAGTCTTGTATATTGCTCAGGGTGTTTGCCCAATAAATAAATCATCCATGATAAAGCATTTGCAGAAGTTTCATGACCCGCTACAAATAAAATAAGACATTCATCGATCAGTTGATCTTCTGACATGCCCTGGCCGGTATCTTCATATTTTGCTTCCATCAGCATCGTGAGAAGATCATCCGGAAACACACCAGCTACTTTTCGTTTTTTAATGATGTCGCGAATCATTTCGTTTGTTCCCTTGGCAAGATTGATATGTCTATCCGTGATTCCGCTTAATTTGAACCACCACCTTTTATGGGGTTGTCGAACCTCCCTGATGATATATGCCTGTATGGTACTGATGAGTTCACTCAATTGAGTCAGTCCACTCTCTTCGATCGAATCGCTGAATAACGCCCTTGCAATAATCCTGAAGGTGAGTAGATTCATCTCCCGGTATGCATCAATCATCATTCGGCCCGAAGATTTAATCGTCCAGCTCATCATACCCGCTTCCACTTCGGTTCGCATCAAAGTCTGCAGCGATTCAATTCTCTTCCTGTGAAAACCCGGCTGAATTAATCTTCTTTGTCGGAGCCAGTCATCACCCGTATTTGTGAGCAATCCTTTCCCAAGATATTTCGCAAGAATCTTAGTTACAATTTCAGATTTCTCATATGCACGATGATGTTTTTGCAACACATATCTGGCAACTTTTGGGTCAATAGTAAGTACAGCTTTCTGTACACCTCCCATATAAAATGCATAAGTCGTCCCTAACTTGCTTAAAGCCTGATCAAGAATTGTAAAAGGATTTTTAATAAACTTTCCTGCATTAATAAGCGATTTGTAGCGACTAGCGACAGGTGGATATTTTGCAGAAGAATTCATCATCATTTATACTTTAATAATTCGTGCTAATACGTGGCTTTCATTAGTGTTTCCTCCCACAAATGTTCCAAAACAAATTGCTTAATTTAATTTGCGTTAATTAGCGAAAATTAGCGGCAAAAACATAGTAATGCTTTTGAATTCTTAGCCTTCTTATTTTCCCGGTTAAAGTTATGGGGTAATTATTTCAAATGCTTCTGCAATATGCACTGCTTTTCGATCCGCAAAATCTGCAATCTGATGTCTGCAGCTAAATCCATTCGCAATAACCATGGCTTCCGGTCTGTCATTAATAGCAGGGATAAGCACTCGTTCAGCCATTTTTTTTGAAATTTCGTAATGTTTTGACTCATATCCGAAAGAACCGGCCATACCACAACACCCACTATCGATTTCCTGGTAATTCACATCGGCCCACATCGAAAAAATTTCTTTTACAGGACCCATTCCAAATATCGATTTCTGATGGCAATGACCATGCACCAGAATATCATTCGATTTTGGCTTGATGATGCTGTTCCCGTTTTGATTATTTTTTAAAACGTCCAGTAACAGTTGCTCGAATGTCTTTATCATCTTCAGCATAATAGCTAAAGCTTCATCTTCGATTAGATCTGGTATGTCGTCTGTCCAGGATGAAGCACAGCCGGGTTCAAGCACTCCGATAGGAATATTTTTATTCAGCCACGGCCTGAGTATATCTAAAGAAGGAATTATTTTCTTTTTAGCTTCTTTCAAAAATCCATGCGAAATCCGCGGACGCTGACAACATCCGGCATCAAGCAACAATACTTTTTGCCCCAGGGCTTCCAAAATGCTCACTGCCGCAATGCCTGACTCAGGTTGATGACATTGAGTATAAGTATCCGTCAAAAGAATGATATCAGGATCCTCAATGCTCTTCTTTTTGTGCTGTTCATCGAATGAGTCTGTCCAAAGTTTTTTTGCATAGGCGGGCAATCTTCTTCTTGGATCCATCCCTATCGATTTCATCACAAGGTGCCTTATGCCGGCAAGATTCTGAAGTGTATTGACTATTCCTGCTTTCCTTCCTGCAAATTTTCGTGCAAGGTCAGCACTCTTTCCGATCATTCTGTCTTTGAGAGATATTCCATTGTGATCAAATTGATATTGCATGACCTCCCCTTTAAGTCTCGCCATATCCACACTGCTTGGGCATTCCGCTTTACAAGCCTTACAGGATAAACACAAATCAAGGATATCAGGCAAATCTTTATTCGCAAGTCCATCTTCAAGTTGCCCCGACATCGCAAGCCGCAATGCATTGGCACGTCCTCTCGTAGAATCTCTTTCATCAAGCGTCACCATGAAGCTCGGACACATTGTTCCATACGACAGCTTTCTACAAGCGCCAAGTCCTGAACACTGATGCACAGCTGTATGAAAATTGTGCTGTTCTCGATAGTGATATATAGATTCAAAGGGCCAGTCATGATATCTCGCGCCATATCTCAGGTGGCTATCCATAGGTGGCGCATCTACTATTTTTTCAGGGTTGAGAAGATGCTGAGGATCAAATAAGAATTTTGTTTTTTTGAATCCCTCATAGATTGCATCTCCATAAAATTCCTGCAGGTAGCTGCTTCGTACAAGTCCATCACCATGCTCGCTGCTCCATGAACCCTTATAGAAAAGCACCAGCTGAAAAACTTCGTCAGCAATTATTTTAAAAAGCTTTATGTCTTCCTGCACTCGCAGATCAAGGATGGGTTTAATGTGGATGACTCCGACACTTGCATGAGCGTAATAATCCACTCCTACATTTTTGGATTCGCAGATCTGCACCACTTTTGCAATGAATGCATCAAGGTGCTCGAGAGGAATAGCTGCATCTTCAATGACAGGAACACCTTTTTTATCTGTAGGCTCTCCAAGTAATAATCCCAAACCTCTTTCCCGAATACCCCACACATCATGAAATGTTTTTCCTTCGGGATAATAATCATGCGCGTAGCCAAATCCAAGAGACTTCAATTCAGCATTCATTGCTTCCGCTCTCGATTTTATTTCTTCCGCACTTTCTCCATAAAATTCAATGATCTGGATTGAATCAGGATCTCCTTTTAGAAAACCACACATCGAAGCAGTTTCAATATTTTTCCTGCTATAGTTAATCAGGAGCCTACTGAGAATTTCCACTGCAGATGGATTATACCTGACCATTGTGATGGTCGCCTTGATGGCATCCAATGCGTGATCAAACTGAACGACACTGAGTCCTTTGAATTTAGGAAGTTCTACCAGCTTTAATTTTGCTTCTAAAATAATTCCAAGTGTTCCCTCGCTTCCAATGATGATCCTATTCAAGTCACCATATCCTGAAGTAATGAAATCATCAAATGCATATCCACCTACTCTTCGCATTGTTTTTGGATATCGTTCCTCTACTTCTTTTTGTATCGGTAAAACAATGTCCATCATTTTTTGATAATAGATCTTATCTGCATCCCTGCTTTCAAGTTTCTTCTGCAATTCAGAAGAGGTCAAGGATTTTGTGGTGATCACAGTGCCATCTATCAGCATAACTTTCAGCTCCGTGACGTGGTCACCTGTTTTTCCATAGAGAATACTTTTTGTGCCAGAAGAATTATTGGCCACCATTCCCCCAATCGTTGCACGTGTGCCGGTAGCTGGATCAGGTGCGAATTCGAGGCCTTTCGGTTTAAGAAATTTATTGAGTTCAAATCTTATTACTCCAGGCTGAACAGTTACAATGTTGTTTTCGAAAGACAGGATCTTATTCATGTACTTCGAAAAATCAAGGACGATGGCTTCAGCCACAGTTTGTCCGGCAAGACTCGTCCCTCCCCCCCTGGCTAAAATGGGCACGAGATATTTATTCGCAACCCTTAAACAGGTTCGCACATCATTTTCATCTTTGGGACAAACCACGACGAGAGGCATGATCTGGTAGACACTCGCATCAGTAGCATAAATGCCGAGCGTCACAGGATCGTGATAAACATCACCTTTAATATCCTGTACCAGATCAAAAATAA
>JBDUDG010000288.1:0-4626 GCA_040003045.1 Saprospiraceae bacterium
ATGCAAATATACGGATCATTGCGCAGGCAAACCAGGCCATGTTTCGTTGATGATCCGATTATATACCTCTCCAAAGCCTACGCGTTTTGCTTGGTTTTCAGCCCATCCACGCATCGAAACCCGATCACCATCTTCAATAAATGACCTTAACTTTCCATCCGACAGAGTAATCGGATTTTTACCTCCCCAACAAATTTCGAGCATTGAACCGAATGAACTCTGATCATGACCGCTGATCGTCCCGGAAGCCATCAAATCTCCAACGCGGATATTGCAGCCATTTGAAGTGTGATGCGCCAACTGTTGGCACATGTTCCAGTACATAAATTTAAAATTAGATCGTGTCACAATATTATCCGTATAACCTACAGGAGTGATGGAGACTTCAAGAGAAATGTCATAATTTTTTTTGCCTTCGTATTGAAGATAGGGTAGAACAGCAGGTTCCTGCGTTGGTCCGGTCATTCTGAAATCGTTTAATGCTTCGAGCGTCACTATCCACGGAGACATGGAGGAAGCAAAATTCTTTGCAAGAAAAGGACCAAGCGGAACATATTCCCAAGCCTGGATATCACGTGCTGACCAGTCATTAAAAAGTACAAGACCAAAAATATATTCTTCTGCATGAGTAGTCGATATACTCGAACCGAGATATGAATCCTTGCCGATAATAAATCCCATCTCAAGTTCGAAATCCAATCGTTGCGTGGGAATAAAAACTGGTGATTCGGAATCTTTTGGTTTTACCTGGCCACTTGGTCGGTGTATCGGAGTTCCACTGACCACAATGGACGAAGATCTTCCATGGTATCCAACAGGTAAATGTCGCCAGTTAGGAAGTAATGCATTCTCCGGATCGCGGAACATTTTTCCAACATTTGTTGCATGTTCGATGCTGGAATAGAAGTCGGTGTAATCTCCGATCTGTACAGGCAGATGCATGACGATTTCCTCCTGAGGCCTGAACAATAAGGGTAAATCTTTTAAAGGAGAATGTTGGTCAGATAATGAGATCTGAATTTTGTGCCGAACATCTGTGGTCACTTCTTTTCCCAACCGAATAAAATGATTCAGACAGCTCTGATCAAAGACGCTTAAATCATTGATAAGTCCATTGAAAAAACCAGTCGATGCTAATTCACTCAGATTGATGACATGATCACCGATGCGTGTGCATGCAAAAGGGCGACCTCCTGCAATGGAACCGATCCCAAAAGGAATATTGTACAAAGAAAAATCTGATGCTGTTGGAATAGGAAGCCAGGAATTCACGATCAAAATTTTGGATTTACGATGGTTGGTGAGCTGTAGCACATGGATGAGTAAAAGAAAGTCGAACCATAGCACGAGGTTGAGTAAAGTAGGTCGAAGCATACAATTTATGATTGCGGCTAAAGCCATTAAGTTCTCTTTTGCTTATCCACGGCTTAAAAGCCGTGGCAATTAAGAAGGAACTTAAGGACTGCGCTGCGCTTGTCACTACTCTAGCCATGATTTAAAATATTTTCCATCATCAATTTTTAAAGCATGCTCAGTGACCATTAATGGAGCAAAGGTGTCAATCATAACGGCAAGTTCTTCCGTCGATTTTACACCTATGCTTCGTTCGTATGCACCTGGGGCGGGGCCATGAGGAATTCCTCCAGGATGTAACGTGATATATCCTTGTTCGATATTATTTCTGCTCATAAAATCTCCATCAACATAATAAATGATTTCATCTGAATCAATATTGCTGTGATTATAAGGTGCGGGAATTGATTTCGGATGATAATCAAATAATCGGGGTACAAAAGAGCATACCACAAAAGCTTTCGTCTCAAAAGTCTGATGTACAGGTGGCGGTTGATGTACACGGCCTGTGATAGGTTCGAAATTGTGAATTGAAAATCCATAGGGGAAATTATATCCATCCCAACCGATTACATCAAATGGATGTGTTGCATAAATGAGTTCATGCATCATTCCTTGTTTTTTTATACGGATCGGAAAGTCTCCTTTCTCATCGAATGTTTCAAGATTAGAGGGCAACTTGTAATCGCGTTCGCAATAGGGTGATTGTTCTAAAAGTTGACCAAACCAATTTCGATATCGCTTTGGTGTATAAATGGGATGAAAGGATTCTGCATACAGGATTCGATTTTCAGGAGTATCAAAGTCCATTTGGTAGATCATACCACGAGGAATGACCAGGTAATCGCCATACTCAAAAGAAATATTTCCAAGAAAGGTCCGCAATGTGCCGCTTCCCTTGTGAATAAATATCAGCTCGTCACAATCCGCATTTTTATAAAAATAATTTTTAAGCGATTGTGTCGGAGCAGCAAGCCCGATATGAATATCCTTGTTGACTAACAAAGGATGGCGTGATTCAACGATGTCTCCTCCAGCAGGAACTTCAAAGCCTTTCAGGATCCGGGCCGTCATATTTTTGTCGACCCCTATGACAGGCATTACATTTTTTGGTGTGCTTATGGATTTTACCTGTGTTGGCCGATGCAAATGATAGAGAAGGGAAGACATTCCATCAAATCCTACGGTTCCAAAGAGTTGCTCATAATGAATTCCTCCTCCGGGCTTCTCAAAAATGGTATGGCGTTTCGGAGGGATGGATCCTAGCTTATGATAAATGGGCATGTTTTTTCTCCAAAATTACGAGATTTGTTCTGAACGAAATTAAAACCCCCTTCCAATGCCCAATCCCAAACCCCAACCCCTCACCCGATGCCACTGGCCCGGAAACGATGAGACCTATCTCCATTACCATGACACAGTTTGGGGCGTTCCGGAATATGACAGCAAAGCCCTCTTCGCCAAACTCATCCTCGACGGCGCACAGGCAGGACTAAGCTGGATCACCATCCTGCGCAGGCAACAGGGCTACATGGACGTATTCGACAATCTGGACCCCGATGTTATCGCTAAATACACAGATAAGAAACTTGAAAAAATATTACTTGACGAACGGATCATCCGCAATCGCCTCAAAGTGTTTTCAACGCGGACAAATGCAAAGGCCTACCTCAAGATGCAAAACGAAGGAATTGACTTCAGCGATCATCTTTGGTCTTTCGTTGGCGGAAAACCTATCGTTACCAATATAAAATCAAAAGAAGATTTCCGCGCCACTTCTCCCGAAAGCGATGCGCTAAGTAAAGACCTGAAAAAAAGAGGTTTCACATTTGTGGGGTCAACGATTCTCTATGCTTTTATGCAGGCTGTAGGGATGTACAATGATCATATAGTGTCATGCTTCCGACATAATGAGGTGAATAAAATCAAACAAATTTAAAGCTTGATCAAATTCTTAACTTTTTGTTCTCCATTTTTCATTTGAAGTACGATCCAATAATTGCCTGGAGACAGGATGTTTGTATTTATCTTAAGACTTTCTTCAGTTAACATCTTTTGGCCAAGTGAATTCAATATTTTTACAAATTCTATCTGTTGATAAGGGTCTGAAATTGTAAGATTATCTATAAAGGGATTTGGACTAATGATTATGTTGTCTGATTGACTTTCATTTGATGATAATATGATAAGCCAACAGGTGTTATAATCCGTGGAATGATATAAAAGGGTATCATTCTTAAAAACACAAAGTAATGCAGCTCCTATATCCGTCACACAAGTGAAGTCATTTAGTGCGATTCCCAAAGTACTACCGATGCCTTCAATCCAATAAAAAAATACATCACCACCTACTTCACAGCTCATTCCAAGACGTTTACGTTTTTGTCCATTTTCAAGTTCAATGGAATCAATGGCAATGACTTTATATTCATTTCCTGAGCGTGTTGTAAAAACATCGTTTATTCCCAAGCTAAAGTCCATTAGCACAGACTCGTCTGAATTATAGCCTTCAAAAACCTTTTGGTTTTCATACCGTATTAGAATTCCTGTTCCTTCCCAATTTCCACCTCCTTCCTGATAAGATGATAAAATCTCATAATAGGTATTCCCATTTTGAGTGATTGGATGAGTATCAAATGTATAAGTTCTGGTTAAAGCTTCTCCACTGAATCCTGAGAAAAGAACTTCCGTCCATACATATGTCGAATCCAGAAATCCAACCTGTCCGTAAGAATTAGCCTGGAAGAAAATTAAAATAGAGTAGAATACAATCCATTTCATCATTTTATAAAGTTAGTATATTCAGGGGACTAATTTTTCTATTATGGACTAATATGTCAATAGTTGTCCTTTGAACCCAAATTGGATTCGCCTAAGTATTAATTCGTAAATCGTAATTCGTCTTTCGTAATTCCTAAATCCCTTTTCCCTACCTTTACCTTTCCATTGTACAGATTATGATCCAATCCCCCAAACGATATCTCGTCACATCCGCATTGCCTTATGCGAACGGCCCCCTGCATATCGGCCATCTCACCGGTGCATACCTCCCCGCAGATATCTATGTGCGCATGCTGCGAATGCTGGATCACGATGTAGCTTTTATCTGCGGATCGGATGAGAATGGTGCAGCAATCACTATCAAGGCAATGAAGGAAAATTCAACGCCTCGTGAAATCGTAGATAAGTACCATGCTTTATTCCTGGATACTTTTCAAAAAGCAGGAATATCATTTGATATCTATCACAGAACCTCATCACCACTTCATCACG
>JBDUDG010000289.1:0-4595 GCA_040003045.1 Saprospiraceae bacterium
AAAATCATTCAAACTCAGATAAAATGGATAAAATATTCGTGGCCGGTGCAGGTGGGATAGGCCGGGCAGCCGCACTATTGATGCTGGATGCTCAAAACTGGGATTGCCAGGTGGTGATAGGAGATACGTCTGAGCAACAGTTAAATGAGGCCAAGACCTGGGTTGAAAAAGGCCTTGGCAAAAAAGATAGAGTCGGCATCTTTTTAATGCCATCAGCTGATCATATTGAATCATTCGAAAAAGTGCTTAGTAATTGTGATGTCCTGCTCGATTGTCTTCCGGGCAAACTAGCTCCAGCTATGGCACGTCTATGCATAGAATATGGACTTCATTATGCCAATCTCACAGAGTATGTAAGGGAGACAGAAGAAATCACTGAAATGGCTGCAGAGGCTGAGACAGGATTTATTCTACAGACAGGTCTGGCACCAGGTTATGTCAATACTGTAGCTCTCCATCTTATGGAATCATTCAAAAAAAAGTATGAGGTTGAAAAATTTGAACGCCTGGCCATGCGAGTGGGGGCGTTGACTCAATACACGGAATCCCCTCATTATTATGGATTCACTTGGAGTACCATCGGAGTTGCAACAGAATATATTAAACCCTCGGAGGCTGTGAGGAATCATGAAATTGTCAGCCTTCCATCATTGTCAGATCGCGAGACGATCATCATCAACGGAAAGCGTTATGAAGCAGATCTTACTAGTGGTGGGGCAGCCGATCTGCCAAAAGTGTTGAAAGATGAAGTGCGGAACATTGATTACAAGACCATCAGGTATCCCGGTCATTACGATTGGGTACAGGCGTGGCTTCAGAATGATCATGATTCCAATGGAAAGATTGAAAGATTTGAAAAATATCTGACTGACAATATTCCTCACGTTGAAGATGATGTCATAGTAGTTTATGTTTCATTGAGTGGATATGATCAATCCGGCATCTTGCGCTCTATACATCATGCTCAACACATTTATCCAATGATGTTCGGTCAGATCACCATGCGGGCCATTCAAATCTGTACCGCAGCTCCCTTAGTAGAATGTGCGAGATTATTGCTAACCGGACAATACCAGGGAGTAATCCATCAAAGTGATATTGATCCTTCTGCAATCCTTGAAGGCGTGATCGTAAAGCAGGCTTATCATTCAGAGCTTACTGAATAATATTTAATAACAACCATCACTAGCATCTGATACAATATTTTTTCAACTGAACGATCCATTCGTTTCAAAGTTCAGCCAGGATAGTCAATGACCACCAGTAATTAATAATGTAATGGTATCAGGATTAGAAGGTAGATTTCAATTCAATAGTCGTATATATTTAGATTGGCTGTGTGGGGTATTCTTTTCTGAATTCATATTTGATGACATCGAAAGACGTGACGATCCCTTTTAATTCACCTTCCTTGACAATTGGTACAGCATGAAAAAGGTTTTCTAGGAAAAGTTCAGCCGCAGTGCCGATCTTGTCTTCAGGTTCCAGTGTAGCTACATGTGTAGTCATGACATCTTTGATATATAGCTTATCATAATCTTTATTCGGCCCACTAACCTTGAATAAATCATACGTTGTAAGCATACCAACCAACGTAGACCCATTCACAATGGGCAGGTGATGCACTTTGTTTTTGAGAAAAATGCTACGGGCTACGGATAAAGAGTCATCAGCGCCCGCCGTGATCACATTTTTGGACATGATCATGGAGAGAGGTTCGTTCATCATTTTTTTTATATTTAAATTCTTCCAAAAGATAAGGGATTTTTTTGGCTTTCGAAATAGATTTTCTGATTTCCTGTAATCCTGTTATGATGATGCTTTTTATGAATGGAACGGTGCTTTCCAGTCGGCTTTATAGTGATTTGTACAGGTTACTCTGGTTCTTTTTGCAGTCTTTTCCCTTCGGTCATATCAATTACCTTCACCGGTCAGATGAAATTACATTTGTTAGAAGAGCTGATCAGAGAATTCTTTAACACGCAATTAAATACTTCAGGCATTGACTGGATTTATCCTCAATCTATGGTACTTCATTTTCATTCGAATTGGACTAAACCCGAAGCAAGCCAATTGCTCAGTATGTATGATCAGGCGTTGAAAAGTGATTTTACTCAGCGGTGGTGGAAAAGAGAAAAATATCGTCCGAAGGAAATTATGCTTGAGTTGATTAAGACTGATCCGGAGTTAGCCACTATTGCCTGGAAAGACCTTTCGAATGATGCTGCATCTCTTGATGGACGATTATATCGATTCAATTATTATTGTGACGAATTGCTGGCTCTTCACCGGCATCAAAATGTACTGTCAGTTGAATCCTATCATCACCAGGATGCATCTATTGTGAGTCTTTACCTGGCGGGCCTATTTCCTTCAAAATATACGCTCTATCCCGGATTGGATGTATTTCGTTCATTCTGCAAAAACGTGGGCAGTCCGGATATTCCTGTTGTTGATGATCTTGTCCGATATTCGAAAGTGGCCAATATCGTTTTTACTTTTTTGAAAAAGGATCCAAACTTTGAAAGACTTTCTGAACTACGCGCATCACAAGCTGCAAACATTTCGATTATTCCATTCCAGATTAGCTACGAGCTGATCAATTCAACAACCCCGAAATGATTTTTGATCTTGTAGTCATCGGCGGTGGAGCTGGCGGTTTTTTTGCTGCTGTCAGAATGGCCGAGATATGCCCTGGGACCAGCATCTGTATTTTAGAATCCGCCAGAAAACCCTTGTCCAAAGTTGAAATTTCAGGAGGTGGAAGATGCAATGTCACGCATGCCTGTTTTGATCCGGAAGAATTGATTAAGTTTTATCCACGTGGCCAGGAGGCACTGCTTGAGCCATTCAGAAGATTTCAGCCTAAAGATGTGATTGATTGGTTTCTTTCCAAAGGCGTCAGGCTAAAGAAAGAAAATGATGGCAGAATGTTTCCGGTCACTGATCAGTCTTCAACGATCATCAATTGTTTTATGAAAGCTGCTGAAAGAACAGGTATACAATTACTGACCTCTACCCGTGCTTCTGCTTGGGTCTATGACGAAACTACTGACAATTGGAAAATTACACTATTCGACGGCAAGACGCTGACTTCGAAAGTATTATTAGTAGCAACAGGCAGCGACCAGCGAACATGGGATATTCTGAAATTAACAGGACATCATCTCATTCCACCCGTTCCTTCTTTATTCACGTTTAATATCCGTGATACAGCATTAACCGATTTACAGGGGATCAGTTTAATCAATACAAGAGTTTCTATTCCCTCACTCCATTTGGAAACCTCAGGCCCATTGCTCATTACACATTGGGGTTTGAGCGGGCCGGCCATTTTAAAATTATCAGCATGGGGTGCAAGGGAGTTATTTCAATGCGGGTATGTTTTTGACGTGCAGGTCAACTGGCGTGGAAATGAACAAAGAGATGAGTTTCGAAAATGGTTATTGGCTTCAACCAAACTCAACACACGCAAACGAGTCAATAATTTAATTGTCAGTGATATTCCATCTCGTCTTTGGAAATATTTTTGTTCACGGGCAGGTATTCCGGAAGCAGCGAATGGCTCCGAGATGGGAAATAAATTTCTTGATAAACTGGCAGACACTGTCTGCAGAGATACGTATCGCGTTACAGGGAAAAGTACTTTCAAGGATGAATTTGTCACTGCAGGTGGTGTCGATCTAAATGACATCAATATGGTAAATTTTGAAAGTAAAATTTGTCCAGGTCTGTTTCTGGTTGGAGAAGTGCTGAATATTGATGCATTGACCGGTGGGTTTAATTTTCAGTCGGCGTGGACAGGTGCTGAATTGGCTGCGAATGCGATGGCTGGTCAACTGAATTGTCAGCCCCCGCCACCTTCTGAATTGTAGTAGCCAAATCCTTTATCCTTTCTGCCCCACATACTGGAACCTTTCATTTCCCATACTTTTCCACTATTCTCGTACCTGCCTATTCCGTTTTTTAAAAGCGTTTTTTCGTCGAGATAATTCGGTGGCATGGTGGTCACTTTCGGATCTGGTTTGTCCAGGAAATAAAGAACACAGGGACTACCATTGCAAACCTTTACGCTATAGTCTTCAATCTCATTCCAGCATTTGAATTCACCGGGGTTGAATCCCGATACATAGAATATTTTTTGATTTTTCTTTGGAATGGCTATTAGAGTAAAATTAGTTTCGCAGACTTTTGGTTTCACTGTCGACGGTGACATGGTAGAAGGGAGCTCACGTTCCTTTGGGGTTTCCACAGGTGGTCTGGTTTCAGAAGTAGCCTTTTGCATTGACACGGGCAACCGGGAAGATGTATCAGTCTTTGTTTGATTTTCAGGAATGACGCTGGTTGCCTTCGCTTTTTTCTGGTTACAAGCCCCAAAGAGCACCAAAAAAGACAATAGAAATGGTAGGAGAGAGAGCAAATAAAATCTTTGATTCATGCTCCGAAGATCAGGAATAATTAGAGCAGAAAAGTCTAAATTCATCAAATCCTGCCGAAGCCATAGGTTTGAGTATAGATTTTCTATATTTGCCGCTCCTTTAGAACAACTGCCGATGGCAGTAATTATTTTTGATCAGATGATTCGCCCTAAACAC
>JBDUDG010000290.1:0-4589 GCA_040003045.1 Saprospiraceae bacterium
CCACTTCCACTTTCCTGTTGTGAAGGGTCAGCTCTTTGCTGGCATGAGGTACTTTATAGCGTGCATCATCGACGACATAATTGTCATAGCTCCATTCATGGATCCCCATTTTAAGGCTATACAAATTTGTCATCGGATCAGGGCGAACATTGATATCAGCGCTCTGGCAATAGAGATCAATGGAAACTGCAGCTGAATGACCATGAGCTACAGCTGTAATTACATTCTCCGGACCAAAAGCTGCATCACCACCAAAGAAAACATCTGCTCTTGAAGATTGAAATGTGGTTTTATTCACTACCGGCATTTCCCATTCGCCGAATTCAATTCCTATGTTGCGCTCTATCCATGGAAATGCATTGTCCTGACCAATTGCCATCAACACATCGTCAGCTTCTATAAATACATCAGGATCGCCGACCGGGACCAGGCTGCGTTTTCCTTTATCGTCATACACAGCTTTAACTTTTTCAAACATCATTCCTTTAAGAATTCCGTTTTCAGCGACAAATGCTTTAGGACTGTGTAAGGGCATGATCGGAATATCCTCGTGTTGCGCGTCCTCGATTTCCCAGGCTGATGCTTTCATTTCTTCAAAAGGACTTCTTACCACCACCTTTACTTCAGTGCCACCCAGACGTCTCGCAGTACGACAACAATCCATCGCTGTATTTCCACCACCTACGACGATCACTCTCCGGCCTATTTTCTCAATGTGTCCGAAGGCAACACTTGCAAGCCAGTTGATACCAATATGAACATGATCTTTTGCATCCCAACGACCCTCAAGCTTCGGAAGATCTTTACCTCTTGGTGCACCCGTGCCGACAAAAACGGCATCATACTTTTTGTCCAGGAGATCTTTTAGACTTGCGACATAAGAATTAAAATGGGTGTGGATACCCATATCAAGTATGTAGTTCACTTCTTCATTCAACACTTCTTCCGGAAGTCTGAATGAAGGGATCTGGCTGCGCATAAAACCTCCACCTGAGATCTGCTCATCATACAGGTGGATTTCATATCCAAGTGGAGCAAGATCACGAGCTACGGTAAGTGATGCGGGGCCGGCGCCAATCAGGGCTATAGTTTTACTATTTGGGGTGAAGGGCCCATTTAGGATACGGTCGGTGATGTTTCCTTTGTGATCGGCGGCAACTCTTTTGAGTCGACAGATGGCCACTGGTTTTTCTTCGATGCGCCCTCTTCTGCAGGCAGGTTCACATGGGCGGTCACAAGTTCGGCCCAGTATACCGGGGAACACATTCGATTCCCAATTGATCATATAAGCATCGTCATATCTGCCCAGGGCAATCATCCGGATATATTCTGGCACAGGGGTGTGGGCCGGACAGGCATATTGACAATCAACAACTTTATGGAAGTATTCGGGATCTGAGAGATCTGTAGGTTTCAATATCTTGTATGTTGGGTCATAAACATCTTAAAACAGCGGGGAAAATTACAGAAAAAATACCTTTTTCATCCTAACAGGAGATTAAGTTCCAAAACTGTCTTTTCGCGGTCTGTAAGCCAAATTCTAAGGCATTTCTAAGCCGATACACAGCTTGTCATCACGGTCAAATCTTGTTTTCTTCCTATTTTTGCGAAATTTTTAAGCCTAGAGTACGGTCTAATAGCGGGTCATTCGCGAGGCAAAATTATTAAAACATACATCCAAAGGCCACAATTGAAAAAGGTCCTTTTTCTTTTTATTTCTCTTGCTTCGCTGCTTACCGGATGCAAATCCGATCACAAAGTCAGCACCCTGACCGGGGAAAGCACTGATCAGCAACAGTTACAGGGAAATGATAACTATGCCTACATATGGGCTGATATGGCATTAGAAGCAACAGCACATAATACAGATTTGTATAAGCCCCGACCAACGATCACATCAAGATACCTGGGACTTGTATTCGTCTCGATTTTCGATGCATGGTCCAGATTCGATTCGACTGCCATACCGGTATATCTGAAAGGTGCAGAGAGACGGCCAGTTGCTGAGCAAACAGAAAGGAACAAGGAAATTGCCATAAGCTATGCGGCTTATGGAGCCCTGAGTGAATATTATACAGATGATACCCTGATATTCAGGCAGCTTATGACCAAAATGGGCCTTGATCCCAATAATGCCACACTTGATCCGGCAACTCCGGAAGGAATTGGAAACCTTGCAGCAAAGACTTTAATCGCAGCAAGAAGAGATGATGGTTCGAACCAATACGGCCAGGTCGAAGGATCAAATGGAACACCCTATTTCGATTACACAAAATATCAATGCGTTAATAGTGCCGAAGAATGCAAGGACATCAACCGATGGCAACCAAAATATTTCTCTGATGGAAAAGGCGGGAAATTCGCACCCGGCTGCCTAACCCCTTTTTGGAATAAAGTCAAACCGGTAGCACTGGAATCGGCAGATCAATTCCGTCCTGGCCCGCCTCCATTAGAAGGATCGGCCGAGTTAGAGAAGGAAGTAAAAAACGTAGTTGAAATGCAGGAACATATCACTAATGAACAAAAGGCGCTTGTTGAATTTATGCGGGATGGGCCTTCGTCTGTGCAACAGGCAGGTCACTGGTTGAGATTAGCTCAGCAGGTTTCGATTAGGGACAATCATACGCTTGATCAGGACGTGAAAATGTATTTTCTGACTGAAGTGACCGCGATGGATGCTTTCATAGCTTGCTGGGATGCCAAGATGTTTTATGATTTTGCCAGGCCGTATGCATTAGTTCATCATCAGTACAAGGGTAAAAAGATCAAAGGATGGGGTGGCCCAAATATGGGAATCGTTGAAATGAATGGTGAAGACTGGCGTCCCTACTCGCCCGAGACTTTTGTGTGTCCCCCATTTCCGGCATATGTTTCCGGTCATAGTACAGTAAGTGGAGGATGCTCTGAAGTCCTGAAATTATTTACCGGTAGTGATCATTTTGGATTTGAAGTAAAACGTGTTCCCGGCGAGTTAACAGGTGAAAATATTACAGGAGATTCAGTGACTCTTAAGTTTCCAACTTTTACTGAGACAGCAGAGATGGCAGGGATATCAAGAGTGTTAGGAGGGTATCATATTCAGTCAGATAATCTTGAAGGATTGAGATTGGGAAGAAGAGTAGGTGATGAGATTTGGGAATGGTATAAGAGACACCTGGGTGAAGGGTAATCGGTGATCTTTAAACGGCAAGTGGTGGGCGACCGCTAACCAGTCAGCGGTAGCTGTAATCGGAAAAGCATGGAGCAGAGGGCATTGGAACGGCGAGAAGGATGTCTTTGGTTTTTTAGCTCGAAGTCTTCGAAAGCAAAAGAGTGAAAAAAGTAAGATCCTGGAGGGATCTGATATGGTTAGTTTCATGTGAAACCCGGATGAATGGTAATCGATATTCGGTCTCTTTGAGTTATTGACCCTCACATCTCAATAAAGCGATAGGTATCATCGATTTCCTAACATTGTCTCCTTCAAAATAATATTAACTTGGTCGGTACTTGTTTTCCTGGAACAAAATTCTGCCCCGATGTATTACGACGACCAGACGATCATCTATCATGATGGCAAATGGGTAAAGGCCGTTGAGGCGCACGCTAGTGTATATGATCAAACATTACATTATGGTACGGGGGTTTTTGAGGGCATCAGGTCTTATTCAGTGGAAGACCAGCCACGCATGTTTCGCAGCGATGAGCATTTTAAACGGCTGATCTATAGTGCCCATGCCATCGGGCTGCCATTTCAAATGACGGTTTTAGAATTGAAGCAAATCGCTTATGATCTCCTGAGAAGAAACAATATCATTGAAGCATATATCAGGCCTATCATATACAGCGCGCCTATGATGTCGCTTTCTCATGCTGAATCATCACATTTCGCGATCAGTGCCTGGCCATGGAAGAAATTACACGGGGATAAACTGACCCGGCTGTGCGTCTCAGGATATTGTCGTCCTCATCCTCAATCCTGTAAGATCGAAGCCAAAGTCTCGGGACATTATGTCAATTCGATACTTGCTGCCACAGAGGCCCGATCGAAAGGATATGATGATGCACTGCAACTTGATGTCGAAGGTTATGTGGCGGAATGTAGCGGAGCAAATTTTTTTATGGAGAAAGACGGAGTACTTTCTACAGCACCACATGGACATATTTTGCCTGGCATCACGAGAGATTCTATACTTCAGATATGTCGCAGGATGGGAATACCTGTGAGGCAAACAAGGTTTCTTCCGCAGGATGTATATGAAGCTGACGGAGCATTCCTGGTGGGTACCGCAGCAGAAGTTACTGGCATACAATCTCTGAATGACAGGCCTTTCAAAAAATTATGGAATGATACTTTTGGAAGCATACTGCAAAAAGAATATGAAGCCTCCACAAGACAAGAAGTCGCATGGGATAAAATGAATTAAATTAAAAGACTGCAAAACTTGTTGTCCAACATGGTGTTTCTGTCTGTCCTGCAGGTTCTAAAATCAGTTTTGCAGAAAAGGAATAAAGACTTAAGTTCACCGCTCAAACAGATCAGAAGATTAACCACGAGACCATCATATCATTACTGAAAGAAAGAAAGGAAAAGGGCATGTCTCTCCTTT
>JBDUDG010000291.1:0-4585 GCA_040003045.1 Saprospiraceae bacterium
TTATAAATTTTGTTGAATAGCAGTCATGTCTTTTTCAATAGCAGACACAAACTGTTGATAGGTTGTTTCAAATTTCAGCTTGGTCTGTTCAATTGAAGCTTTTGCCTCAGTTACTTCTTCATCTGAATGTAATATCTTCTCCTGATATTCAAGGATTTGTTTTTCAAGCTTGGCGATCTGGCGTTTATTTTCTTCAATCAATTGTTGCAGTTTTACAAGTTCGTCTTTGCGTGAATCGATACGTTGTTGCACCTGATTATTAAGTGCCTGGTCAAACTGCTTTTTCTCGTCTCCCAGTATCGTCAGGTAGTGCCTTGCAGATTGCAATAAAGAATCCTTGGTCACTCCCATAGTGGACGCAGTCGCAAATGCTGACTTAAGGGAAATGGAGGAGTCAAGATTAAGGCCAGCCAACTGATCAATAGACTGCTTAAATTTAAGGTAGTCGAATCCTGGCTGAGTCTGCTTAACTAACGCATTCTCAAGGAAATCGACACTCTTTTGATCAGATGTACTGCCAATACCCAGTAGTTGTGAAATTTTCATACTTATCAATAAAATGAAAGGTCAAATATAGATAACCTCTTCAGAAGGCATAAAATAATTAGTCGTCAACCAATGTCGAGCCGTTTTTTAGACAAGCTGCATCCCATTTAACTTTTTATGTGCACCATTACATATTAATCGATACATCTCTCGAATACGGATATCGCATAAGGTAATCCAGAGCAATATCAAGAGTCATGTTTTCGTAAACGATTTTATACAATGTCTCGATTATGGGCAGCCTGATCTTCTCCGTCTTTGCCATCAGGTATGCAATCTTCAATGTACGAACACCTTCTGCCAATTCAGCCGACGTCTCCATGATCTCCTTCAGGCTCCTGCCTTGTCCCAACTGAAATCCAAAGCTGAAATTCCGGCTGCTCGAACTTGTGGCAGTAGCAATCAGATCCCCAATTCCTGCTGTACCAAGAAATGCTGATTTATCAGCGCCCAGCAAACCTCCAAAGAACGTGATCTCATGCAAACCTCTTGTGATAAAAAGTCCCTGCATATTCTTTCCAAGGCCTTTTCCTCTCAGGAATCCTGAACCGACCGCAATGATATTTTTAAATGCACCTGCCAGCTCAGCACCCAGAATATCCGAAGATCCGAAGACAAACATTTTTTTGCTGCTCAAAAGTTCAATACCTATTGTTACTACCTCATCATATTCACTTGCAATGACCGTGGCGGTAGGCTGGCCTTCAAGAATCTCTTTACTCAGGTTTGGTCCCGAAAGACATCCGACGCGAAGCACATTGCTTTCTTCGTGAATAACTTCAGACATGGTTCGCACATCCTCACGATGCAGCTTTCCTGAAAAAGATCCAATATCTTTTACACGAGATAAGTCAAGACCTTTAGTGCCATGGATCAGTATATGACGTGGAGTGAGCAGCGGACCGAGGCTTTTCATCATCGACCTGAAATCATCTGAAGGCACTACTGGAAACAAAACTTCACACGCAGTGGCTAGCTCACTATAAGAGGAAATCCCTGTGATGCGCGGCGCAAGTTGAATGCCAAGAAGAGTCCTCGTCTCATTAATATTTTTGACCACTTGCGGATCCCGTGCAAACAATAATACATTGTTTGAATTGGCCAATAATTGCGCAATAGTCAATCCAAAACTTCCGGCACCAACCACCCCGACGGTAGGTCTTTGTTTTATTGGGCTCCGACTCATCCCTTATGGTCTAAGCATATGAGCTGAAAAATTAAACGGATCAATTTTTCTTTTTCAATTTATTGTTCTTGGCTTCAGTCAGTCGTTTTTGTTCATTCATTGCTGCCTCTATTCGTGACTGGAAACCACCTTCTTTTTTGGGTTTGGCTTTATTGACATTGAGCTTTTCCATGATCTTGTCTGTATCAAACAAATACCTTCTTGCACCAACTGTCTGAATGATATTTAATGTGTTTGAATATAACAAGTAAAGTGTTAAACCAGATGCATAGCTGTTGAAGAAAACCAGGAACATCACTGGCATCAGGTACTGCATATATTTCAAAGCAGGATTCTGATTAGCCATATCTACATTCTGCATGTTATAATATGTGTACACAATCGTGCTGACAGCCCATAACAATGTCAGCAAGCTTACGTGGTCGCCATAGAAGGGGATATTGAATGGCAAATAAGTAAATACATCAAAAGAAGACAAGTCTGTAGCCCAGAGAAATTTCGCCTGCCTGAATTCGATCGAAGCAGGAAAGAAGCGGTACAAAGCAAACCACACCGGCATCTGCATTACCACCGGAAAACAACCTCCCAACGGATTGACGCCATACTCACGATAGATCTTCATAGACTCAACCTGCTGTTGTTGCATGTCCTCTTTGTGCTTCTCCTTCAGATGTGCTAGTTTAGGTTTCAATGCCGTCATTTTGGCCTGACTTCCAAGCATTTTATATGACAATGGAAATAAGGCAAGCTTGACCAGCAGGGTGAGTAACAATATCACGATGCCTTTGCTGGAAATGAAGGACAATAAAAAATTAAACATTGGCCGGATCACCCATCGATTGATTGTTCCAAATATGCTTCTTCCAAATGGAATAAGATCTTCAAGATTGACATGGTAATGCCGCAGCTGCTCAAAATCATTCGGACCAACATACATGGTCATTGAAGAAGAAGGATTACTTCCATTAAATGGAATGCCAACCACAGATGATGTCACCTTAAGGTGGCCGGAACTATCAGGAAGCATTGTAGTCGAAAACACGCCTCCATGAAATGATTCATCAGCAATAAGTGCGCTGTTAAAAAACTGGTTGGAGTGAGAGATCCATTTTATCGGTTGCTCAGCTAAATTATTGACGTCATTTTTACGACAACTGCAATAGTCTACAGATGCAGTATTGACTTTATAATATACAGTAGAATAGCTTCTCTCAAATGTGCTGTTGCGTTCAAGTTTATTAAGTTGATTGATCCATGTAAGCTTCGCTGTTTGTCCGCTGTTGGCTATAAGTGACATACCATTTTCGATGGCGAAACGATACTTTATTTCATACGGACTGTCTGTCAATGTATATTCCTGGATGATGCGTTCACCTTGTTGGCCAAGTGCTGTGAAAGTGATTTTATTGTTTTCAATAGAGGGTTGAAAATTAAGATCTGACGTATGCAAATCGCCACGCTGAGTAGGGATTGCAATGTCCCAAATATCCCGGGGATCCTCGAGAAGCCGTACAGGGATTTTGTATTCCTGCTTTTTATCGTCCAGGAGGACTTTGCTGTATTTTTTCAGCTCTACTCCGGATATTTTACCGCCTTTGCTTGAAAAATCCACTTTGAAAAGTGCATTTTCGAGATGAACTGTTTCACCTGTTTCAGTTACCGCGGAGGCAAATGATCCATATTTATTTGCGAGCTGAACAGAATCTGCAGCACTGACAGTTTTAACAGAATCCACTGCTTTAGTCTGAATAGAATCCTTTATCAATTCTGCCCGGTGAAGACTGTCCTGTGTTAGAGCGATCCTTTGCTTTTCTTCCTTGGAAGGAGCATTGACAAATGTCCAGACCATTAAAAGAGCAAAAATGAGGACAAAACCTATTATATGATTGCGTTCCATGAATTGTTTTTCCTTAGATAAAAAGGGCCCACAAAGGTAGAGGGTATTCCTTAAGCGCCAAATACCTTTCTACAAGTGATCGTCAGGGCCAGGACGGGTAGCTATTCTTCACCTATGAGCACCAGCACAGGTATGTTCGTGTAAAATTTTGAAGCAGGCGTATTCGGAGGACCGAGGACCTTCTCGATGAGCCCGCGTTTTCTCCGAATGACACACAGGAGATCCGCATGATGCTGACTCAGGTATTCGTTTATGCTTTCATTGAAATTGTCATTTCCGTATCGGGTGATGTCATTGATCACTTGCAGTATGCTAAAACTTTGTTCAGGAATTGGATCAGGTTGTTCGCCGAGATGAAGCAACTGCACGTGCGGCTTGAAGATCTGATTGATACTAATGATAGGCTCAAGAACTCCCATGTATCGCACAAATGTGTTTTTAGCAGCGAATACCACCTTGTCAATTCCATTGAACTTAAATCCGGGAGGCACAAGGATCACAGGAATATCAGTCGTTTTTACCAACGCACCTGAAGTAGAGCCCAGGAATGTATCCGGATTTTCGTTTTCACCTTGTGTTCCCATCACCACCAAATCTGACTTAATGGCTTCAGTCATTTTTTTCAGGTTGTCGATCGTGTCGCCTTTAACTATCCTGAAATCAACCGGAACGCCAGGGTTTTTTCTCTTGATTTTTTTGATCCGCTTCAGTATCCATTTTTGCGGATCTACTGACTCCTTTCCTTTTCCTGAGGTGAAATTCACCGCCTTTTGTAGGAGGGTGTATGAATAGACTATCATGATATCTGTACCGGCAAGCTGCGCAAGATGAGCGCCATAGCGCAAAGCATCTTTGGAGTTTCTGGAGAGATCAACCGGTACTATTATATGATTCATAGGTTAAAAAAGTTGACAAAGCTAATCAAGATTAGACAGTGTGCCACACCTAGGTGTGCC
>JBDUDG010000292.1:0-4563 GCA_040003045.1 Saprospiraceae bacterium
AAATGACGAAACAAACCGATTTGTTATTCCAAATGCCACAATATGTAATGTTTTTTAACGGTCGTAGAGACGACTCTATGGAGGATTTGAGACGCGATAAATCGACGTCTCTACGACCATTTAATTAATGGTGGGAGGAAATGATAATGAAATGACGAAACAAACCGATTTGTTATTCCAAATGCCACAATATTGGAAAGTGAGAATTATAGTTCTTCTTTGCCCTCGCCTTCACCTTAAAATTTGCCTTAGCCTGAACCGCAGCCTTTGCCTTAGCCTTATTTTCAGTCCTCTTATAGACATTTCCCCAACAATCCACCCCTCTACCCCGTTTTTCCATATATTTATCAACAGAAATGGTCAGGAGTCTTTTTATTATCATCCTACTTAGTTTTTTGTCCGGCGGTAAGTTGTGGGCTACCCATAACAGAGCCGGGGAGATCACTATAAAACAAACTGGTGATCTGACCATCGAAGTCACCGTAACCACCTATACTAAAACGACGAGCACTCAGGCAGATCGGGATAGCGTCAGGGTATTTTGGGGCGATGGAAGCTGGGAATTCATCTACAGGATCAACGGACAGGGAACCCCCCTTTCCAATAACAGAAAACTAAACTATTACCGGGCAAGCCACACCTTTCCCGGCCGCGCCACATACACCATCTCGATGATGGATCCTAACAGGAACGGAGGAATCCTCAATGTAAATCCACCTAATTCTGAAGGCGTTCCATTTTATATTGAAGCAACTTATACATTTCTCAATCCTCAATTTCAGGGATACAACAACACTGCTATACTTCTTCAGCCCCCTATTGATTTTGCCTGTGTCGGACAACGGTATATCCACAATCCAACTGCTTATGATCCTGATGGCGACAGCCTCGCATTTGAATTTATAGTCCCACTCCAGGATAGTGGTATCAACGTACCAAATTATATTTTCCCGCAACAAATTTCACCCGGACCCAATAATTCCATGACACTTGATCCTGTATCCGGAAATATTGTATGGGACTCTCCACAGATTGCAGGAGAATACAACATTGCATTCCGTGTTAAAGAATATCGAGAAGGTATCCTGATCAGTTCTTTCATTCGCGACATGCAGATACTTGTATTGATATGTGACAATAAACCACCGGATATCGTATCTGCAGAAGAGTTGTGTGTGATCGCTGGTCATCATCTCGATTTGAAAATCGATGTAAGTGATCCGGATCTTGACCAACTTGTTTCTGTATCTGCTGTCGGTGGACCATTTGAAGTGTCGGGCAATAAAGCAATCCTGGACGCAGGTGGCACCGGATTTCAGGCACAACCGCTTCAGGCAGAACTCATATGGGATCCTCAATGCGATCATATCCGCGAACAACCTTACACCGTCGTTATAAAAGCAGTAGACAATTTTTTTGATACTACAGGTCTTGTTGATCTTCATGCCATACGTATCAAAGTAATTGGTCCACCTCCCGAAGGGGTGACTATTGAAAATATTCCTGATGCATTCCGCCTGACGTGGGATGCACCATATGCATGTGAAAACACGTCATCAAATTATTTCAAAGGCTTTTCGATCTGGAAACGAAATGGCAGTAACCAGTTCCAGATGGACTCCTGCGAAACAGGTCTTGAAGGCCGTGGCTATACTAAAATTGCTGCCAACTGGAGAGGAATGCAAAATGGAAGGTATTACTTCGAGGATCATGATATCGCCAATGAAGGAAGCTATTGTTACCGCCTCCTGGCTGAATTTGCACAGACCACTCCTTCAGGTCAGCCTTATTTGCGTGTCCTAAGTATTCCTTCAGAAGAGGTTTGCCTGAGAGCAAAAGCTGATCGTCCACTCATCACGAAAGTCTCTGTGGAATCAACTGATGCGTCTACAGGTATAATGACGATTAAATGGCTTGGTCCAGAAAAAGGTTCGATTGATACTACGATCTACAAAGGACCATATCGCTATCAACTCTTCAGGGCAAACGAAATCAACGGCACAGATTTCCAGCCTGTCGTAAGTGCAAATTTTTCAAGTCCCACTCTTTCAGGTTTAAAGGATAGTATTTTTCTTGACAAAAATCTTGACACTCGTGCTCACGGATACAATTATAGAATGGATCTTCTCACGGGAGACCTGAATACACTTTTCGGTTCTTCACAACCAGCATCATCCGTTTTTCTAAACGTAGCTCCATCAGACCAATCGAATCACCTGTCCTGGGATTTCAATACACCATGGGACAACTATCAATTCGAAATATGGAGAAGCGATCAGGGAAGTCCATTTACATTGATCAACACCACATCAGATAAGCAATTCACTGATCAGCAAAATGTGGTTAACGGGCTTGAATATTGCTACAGGATTGTTTCAATGGGCAATTATGGATTAGCTACAGTGCCTTCACCTTTGATCAATCTGTCACAGGAAGTTTGCAGTATTCCTGTTGACAATGTTGCACCTTGTCCGGTTGAGTTGACGGTTTCAAACATATGCGATGAGGCTGATCCCGGTACACCTGCTGATGCCTTCATTAATTACCTGACATGGAAAAAAACCTGTCCTGATGACGACATAGCTTCTTACAAAATATTCTATAGCTCTGAACCCGGAGGACAACTTGAATTAGTCGGCACGGTCAATGCTGACGTGGATCACTTCGAACACAAACCGGGTGAAAAGATTGCAGGATGTTACACTATCATCGCTGTAGATCAGAATAATAATGAGAGCCAATTCGCCGCGGTAGTTTGTGTCAATAACTGTCCTGTCTATGAATTACCAAATGCGTTCACACCAAATGGAGATGGACAGAATGATTTATTCAAACCATTAAGAGCAAGATTCATTGAATCTGTAGACTTCGAGGTATTTAACAGATGGGGCCAGGTCGTCTTCACGACGAAGGATCCACAGATCAATTGGAATGGTACCAATAAATCCGGAAAGGAAGTTTCTGATGGAGTTTATTTTTACACGTGTCGCGCTTTCGAAAGCAATAGTCTTCCACCGATTGTATTATCAGGTTATATCGAATTGATTCGAGGTTGATTAATTAAATTTTGCGGGAAAGATTTTTTATACATTGCCTTCATGTTTTCAGGTATCATTCAAAATACAGGCATTGTTCTGTCTGTTACAGACTATGGCACAACCAAAAGGCTGGCAGTTTCATCACCATTTTCCTCTTCACTTCATATTGATCAAAGCATAGCACATAATGGAACTTGCCTTACCGTTATAAATGTGCAGGATGGTTTTCATGAAGTAGATGTCGTCAACGAAACGTTGTCAAAAACCAACCTGGGTCTTTTACAACCAGGAGAGTTGGTGAATCTGGAAAAATCAATCACTTTGCAAACTCTTCTGGATGGGCATCTTATCCAGGGACATGTAGATACTACATTGGTGTGTGAGAACATAGAGGATCTTGATGGAAGCTGGCTGATCCGTTTTCAGCTACCTGCATTTTTTGAATCAGTGGTTATTCCTCATGGCTCTATCTGTATCAATGGTGTGAGTCTTACGGTTGCAAATTTGTATGATCAGGCTTTTGATGTGGCGATAATACCTTATACTTTTCACCATACAAATTTTATGTCCTTAAAACAAGGAGATCTGGTTAACGTGGAATTTGATCTGATCGGGAAGTACTTGTTAAGACAATTGGAATTGCGTAGGATCAACGAATAATATCAACCGGAATCCCACATAATTCATTTCGAATTTCGACGAAATGAATTTTAATATTTTTCTTGTTTATCAAATGAGAATCAATTATTTATACCCATTTTAATTGTCATTTATATAAGTGATTTTTGAGATTTTTATTATTGTTACATATTATTTATTTTATTAATATGTTTTTATATTCTGCCGTTTTAACCCCACACTTTAGCCCAAAAAAATGCCCGCAGGATCTCTCCTGCAGGCACTTCTATTTTCAATAACAAGTCCTTTTACCGGCCTGTTTTAAATTCATCTTCTTCATCAAACAAATGCTCAATATACTCCTCACCACCTTTCGCTTTCACCAGCACATGTTCAAATTTGAATGCACCTGTTCCCGCAGGAATTCGTTTTCCAACGATTACGTTTTCCTTCAATCCCTGCAGATCATCACGCTTGGCACCAATAGCGGCAGTACTCAACACCTTCGTCGTTTCCTGGAAAGAAGCCGCCGATATCCAGCTCTTCGTTCCTAAGGAAGAACGTGTAATACCCTGCAACATCGGGCTTGAAGTAGCCGCAATTGCATCCCGGTATTCCATGATCTTCTGATCATTCCTCTTCAGAAATGAATTCTCCTCCCGGATCTGTCTAAGTGTCACCACTCCACCAGCATTATATTTCTTGGAATCGCCCGGTTCACTGATCACCTTGCGATCGAAGATATTATCATTCTCTTCGAAGAAATCATGACGATCAGCTGATTCACCTTGCAAGAAGCTTGTATCTCCCGGATCCATGATCAGGACACGACGCATCATCTGGCGTACTATTACCTCGATGTGCTTGTCATTGATCGCGATACCCTGCGAACGATATACTTCCTGTA
>JBDUDG010000293.1:0-4553 GCA_040003045.1 Saprospiraceae bacterium
GTAAGGTCAATAAATTCAACCTGATAACTTCTGCCAGAACGGCGCGCGAATAGTATCCCTATTTTCTAAAGCAAAAAGTCTGAACCATGGCTGAAATGAATGTCTCCGGAGGAGGAGGCCATAAAAAAGGTAAAAAGGCGGTAAGAGGAAAAAAGATGTCTACGAGAGTGGATCTGACACCGATGGTGGATCTTGGTTTCCTTTTGATCACCTTCTTCATGCTCGCTACCACGTTTAACAAACCAAAAACGATGGAGGTGAACAAACCTGCAAAGGATGATCTGGATAAGAAGGAACAGCCTCCAATTAAAATGTCGAAGACTGCTACGCTCATGCTGGGCAAAGGGGATAAGATTTATGCTTATGTTTCTCCTGATTCAATTGACGAAACCACTCAGTTACAGCTTGACAGCATTGATTACAGTCCACAGGGTTTGCGGAAATTCATCCAGCGCAGACAGAATGAAGTTCAGGCACAATGGGGAGATAAGGATCAATTGTTCGTAATGATCAAACCGCTTCCGTCCTCTACCTATAAAAATATAGTTGATGCCCTCGATGAGATGACGATCAATAATGTGACGAGGTATGCCATACTTGCCCCCAATGACCCGATTGATTCCCTTATAGCACTCAGGGCGGGACAGAGCCGAAAATAATTTATGTAAAAAACCAATTTGGAGCATCATAGTGTTGTCCAAGTTAAAGGAGTAGATTATGGAAAATGATAGATTATTGAGGACTTCGATGGATGACATCGTTTTCGATGGCCGGAACAAGTCCTATGGTGCTTTCCAGCTACGTCGCCTGTATGACAAACACATGACCAGGGCGATGACAATTGGAATTGTATTTTTTCTGCTCGTGGTTGGTTCTCCCCAAATCATCGAGATGATCAAAGGCTTCGTCGGAACTAAAAAAGAAGCGCTGGTGATGAAGGAAGTAACTCTTGCAGAACCCCCGCCAATAGATCCTAAAAAGCCACCTCCACCACCTCCTCCGAAAGTAGAACCTCCTCCGATCAAGGACCAAATCAAATTCGTCCCTCCCGTAGTCAAAAAAGATGATCAGGTGAAGGAAGAAGAACCACCTCCACCAACAGTCGAAGAGATTAAGGACAAGGAAATTTCAACTGAAACAAAGGAAGGTGACGAAAACGGAGTCGACGCTTCACTTGCAGAGCCAGAAGCTCCTGCAGCTGTTGTTGAAGAGCCAAAAGAAGAAGAGGTATTCACTTTTGTAGAACAGATGCCGACTTTTCCTGATGGAACGGAAGCGATGTACAAATACATTTACCAGCAAATTAAATATCCTGCTATCGCGCGCGAAAATGGTATATCAGGACAGGTGATCATACAGTTTGTTGTATCTAAAGATGGTGATATCCAGAAAGCGCACGTCGTACGTGGGATCGGTGGTGGTTGTAATGAGGAAGCCCTGCGTGTCGTCAATGGAATGCCAAAGTGGAAGCCAGGCAAACACAACGGAAGAGCTGTGCCGGTGACTTTCACCCTGCCGATCAAATTTGTACTTCAATAGAAAATGAATGTCATTGTCAGGCAAACTATTTCTATTCCTTCTTGGGCTGACATATATAGGTACAGGTGTTTATATTTTTGTCAGGAGAATACTTGAATCTCCATGGAGTGAAATCCTTTCGATCATGTTCATCGTATATGGATTGTGGAGAGTTTATCGGTCGTTCATGAAGGAATAATAGCCCGTCCGGCATAAAAAACAAAGAGGTCTGATCTCCTGGTGCAGGACATCAGACCTTCTTATTAATGGGAAATTAACACGATTTAACGAGGTCTTAACTTTAATATTTGTTATTCATTACGTCATCATTATAACAATCGAAGACCAGTCATTTCAATGCGTAGATATTACATCCATATTTTTTTTGCTTTGCTCTTTGTACAGGTTGCCTGCGTGAAGAAGCCGGGTGAAATGTCAGGACCTACGATAGGAAAACTTTCGGTCGTAGCGGATGAAAGCATGAAGGATATCGTGGAGCAGGAAGAAAATATTTTCGAACGTGATTATAAATATGCAAAACTGGACATATCGTATATGAACGAATATGACATGTTTGAAAAATTTGAAGCCGATAGTGTGGATGCCATCATGACGACCCGGCCCCTGACGAAAGAAGAAACTGAGCATTTTGAGAATCTCCACAGATATCCCCGAGAAACATCATTTGCGAAAGGAGCGGTTGCATTCATTGCCAATAAAAACCGTCCTGATACAGCATATACTTATGAAGCAATGCTATCTATGTTCAATGATGCTTCAAAAGGAAAAGTATTCATCATCGAGAATGCGAAATCGGGGATCACCAATTATATTCTTCAGTTGATCCATCAGTCGAAGCTGCCTGATCACTTTTATTCATTGGGCTCAAAGAAAGAGGTGATGGATTATCTGATGAAGCATGATGATGCCATCGGTATTGTGGATTGGAGTGATCTGAGTGACAGTGACAGTCAATCGGCAAAAGAAATACTGAATTCGATCAGGTTGTTGGGTACAAGCAGGCCTGTTGATTCGATTCAGCATGGATTCATTCAGCCATTCCAATATAACCTGCAGGATAATATCTATCCTTTTACAAGGGATTTGTATTTTATAAGCAAGACCGGGATGACTGATGTAGGTACGGGATTTGCGTCTTTTATGACCGGAGTGGTGGGTCAGAAAATAGTTCTGAAAGCAGGGTTATTACCAAAATTTCAGTCTGAACGGATCCTGGAAATCAGGAATACATCAGATATAAAAGTGATAAAATGAACACAATACATAAAACACATGTTGCATTTTTGCACAATCAATTGCTAAACATTACAAAAATGAAAAAGATATTCATTGGATTTGCGCTCATGCTGCTCACACTGGGGATCAAAGCCCAGACCATAGAGGAAGGGGTAAAATACATGGAGAATGAGAATTTCGCGGCTGCGCTGAATACATTCAATTCCATCTGCAAAGCTGACCCCAAAGCGCAATTAGCCTATTTCTATATCGGGGAGGTCAACTATCTGATGGACAATCCTGTTGAGGCAGAAAAGTCCTACCGGAAAGGTTTGGCCGTCAATTCCAATTGTGCTGAGTGCACAGTAGGTTTAGGAAAACTTGAACTCGATAAAGGCAACATTGCGAAGGCTGAAGAATATTTTGCGTCAGCCCTGAAGATGAATAAGAAAAATGCAATGATCCCCACCCTGATCGGTGATGCCTATCTGTACGGGAAAAAACCAGAAGGTGCAAAAGCGGTCACTTATCTCTCCAATGCAAGAGACATGGATACGAAGAATGCAAAGATCTGGTCGCATCTTGGAGATGCATACAGACTGATTGATGACAATGGAGAAGCCATGACAGCCTACGAAACTGCCGTCGAAAAAGATCCGACGAATGCAGAAGCATATATCAGTATGGCGCGTATATGGGCAAGTGCAAAACAGGATTCATTAGCAATTCAAAAGCTAAGAGAAGCTATGAGACTTTCGCCGAACGACGCAAGACCTATCAAGGATTTATATGAGCTCTATATCAGGAATAAGCAATATTCGAAGGTGACACCTTTGCTTGAAAAATATGTGGAGCTGACTGGAAGCGATGTGGATGCAAAAGTACGTCTAGTGAAATTCTTAACCTTCCAGGCAAAAGATTATGAGCGGGCTATCATCGAAGGTGAAAAGATTTTACTGACTAATCCTGAGGAGTATACTTTACATCGGTGGTTAGCCTGGTCTTATGCAGAGCTTGAAAAATGGAAAGAATCTTATGATCATAGTGTGAAACTCTTTGATGCCATTGGTAAAAAAGCCGATCGCAAGGCATTCCCATCTGATTATGAATACTGGGCAAAAGCTGCGTTCCATCTTGGCTTACTGGAGGAGGCTTCACATATCTACAGAAAGTATCTTGAATTCGAACCTACCAAGGCAAATGAGATCTATGGTGTCCTGGCGAAAGCATATTATGATTCTTTAAAATATGACCAGGCGATCAATTACTATAAGCGTAAAAATGATACCAAGGAATTGAATAATGTGGATACCTATTATTTAGGGTTGAGTTATTATTATTCTAAATTAAATGAACAGGCAGATTCTGTGTTTGCAAAAATAGTAGAGAGTGCTCCTACGTATGCACAAGGTTGGTGGATGAGAGCCAAGATTGCTAACCGAATAGATACAATACGTGATGATACAGTGTATTTGGCAAAACCTTTCTATGAAAAATACATAGAGCTCACTGAGCCAGACACTTCTTTTACAAAAAACAAATTGACCACACAAAACATGGTGACTGCATATTATTATATGGCCATCTATTGGGTCAACCAGGAAGAAAGGGGGAATGTCCATGCGAAGGAGTTCTTCCAAAAAATGCTTGACCTCGATCCCGCTGATGAAAGAGCCATAGATGCTCTGAAGATCTTAAATGGACGATAGCGGTGACGTGAATAAAAAACGAAAATCTATGATGAATCAATATCATCAGATGATTTTCAATTCGTGATAATAGAAACCTGAAGGCAGAGA
>JBDUDG010000294.1:0-4539 GCA_040003045.1 Saprospiraceae bacterium
TTTGGGGTCAGCCAGGAAGATGCTGTTGATATATTCCAGCAGGCGGTATTGGTTTTATATCATAATACTGCCAATGGGAAGCTGACGGAACTCAGCTCTGGTATAAAGGCTTACCTCTTTGGGGTCATGCGTTTAAAATGCCTGGAGTTTGCCAGGACTTCCCGGAAAACTATTTATCCGGAGGATCTGCATATTTCATTGGCTACTATTCCGGATGAGCCGATGGAAGAAGAATCACAACTTATATCTGTATTAAAAACATTGTTGCCTACTCTGGGGGCGTCATGTCGGCAGTTGCTGGAACAGTACTATTATAAGAACAAGAGTATCCATGAGATATTTGAATTGGGAGGATATAGTGGAGATAACAGTGTTAAGACCCAAAAACATAAGTGTGTGAAAAGGTTACATTCTATGATTTTGGAACATATAAGTATAAAAAGACCCGAAAATTGACAGAGGAAGAACTACATATTATCGAACGCTACCTGCACGGGGAGATGGACGAGGCTGAAAAACAGGCTTTTGAGAAAAAGCTGGCCTCTGATCCTGAGCTGAGAGCTTCAGTTGTCAATATGAGGACTACCGTGCTGGCTTTAGGACAAAGTATCCTTGATGAAAAACTGGAGATCCTCAGGAGTGAGGAAGCTAATTTTTCAGGTGTTGAAGCAAAGACATTCAGGTTGCAGCCGGCATATAAATGGGTGGCTTTGGCTGCGGTATTGATTGCAGGTATAATATTAATCAGACCTTTGTTTGCACCGGATGATACTATTAAAAATACGTATATCGCTGAGCATTTTGATACATTGATACTGCATGAGACTTCGAGGGGTGGGAATGATGGCATAGTGAGGACACCTGAGCAGGAGTTAGCGTATAATGCTTACGAGATGCAAAATTTTCACCGGGCAATTCCATTGTTGAAGGAATTGTGGGAAGAGAAGAGGGATACGTTGGCGTTGTTTTACATAATCGTAAGTAAAAAAGCTATAGGTATAAAGCAAAAAGATGAGAATTATTTTTCAATTTTATCGAATAATTCAAATTTCAAAAATAAAATTGATTTACTCCTCAAAAACTGATATAATATTATTAAACTATATTATTTTCTGAATTTAATGAAAGATTTAAAATTTAAATAATATCAAATTGATTTTTTAACACTAAATATAAATACGATGACAAAACGTGCTAAAACTATTACATGGCTAGGCCTTCTGTTGGCAATACTGATCTGGCTTTTTGGATTTGATCCTTTCAATTTATTTGAAATCCACAATGCAGGTAAATTTGGATGCATACCCAGGAGTTCTTTATTCAGTAGCAGTTCTAATCGATTTGAATCAATAAAGATGCAAGATGCAGGTACTGACTATTATTACATATTGTTCGACAAATTAACTACACATTACATAGAAAATGATGAACACAAATTTAAAGAATTTGAGCATGTTTATTTCAGAAGTGAAGATCCAAATATTGCAACTTTTTGGAATAATGAAATGGACAATATCAGACCTTGTTGGTTTGTGGATTTCAAAATCGGCATTTGTGATGATTTACCTAAAGGTGAATTATATACCGATTCAAATGGAAGATACTTCAAAACATTTGCATTTTTTTGCGGCAAAAAACAGCAATACCCTGCTGGAACTGATTGCCAAATGATAGAATAGAACTTCTTATTCATTATAAAATCATTAAATTAAATATAAATTTCTATGAAAACTTTATACATTCTCAGTTTAAGTATTTCAATTATTTTATTATTCACAAAGTGCCATCCAGATTCGTTTGGGATGATGGGGCGACATGGCTGCATTCCAAAAGAATATACTGGTCTTGTAAATAATAAATTTACAGAAGATCAAAAAAATGGTAAATACTATATATATTTTCCTAAAGCCTACCTTCATTTTATCAATTCCAGAGGACAATCATTAGGCCATTTTTTGGTAGATAGCTTATACTTTCGATCCGATGTTTCTGTGGCGGCAAAATGGGATTCATACGTAACTGCTGAAAATTCTAGCTTAATTCAAATCGGGATTTGTTCTGAAGTATTTATTGACAGTATAGATTCTAAAACAAAAAGAAAATATTTTGAGAAAGGTGCGATCTTTCAAGAAGAAAAACAACTCTACCCCAATGAGACATGCAATGATCCTACCCCCACGATGAACACAAGTAAACAACCAAAGCAATTAAGTCAATTTAATATAAGCTGTGAAACACCTGATATTGCGCAAACTACATTTGAAACAGTAATAGACTCAAATACACCTTATCCAAAAACTATAATCTCACTTGGTAAATTTGGTTGTGTTCCTAACGATAAATTAGTACTTCGAAATGGAAATACTTTTTGCGATTTTAAAAATGAAGATGGAACTTTTTACTATATTCCTTTTCAAACCGTAATAATACATCGCATAAATAACACAGCAATATCTTATTCTCCCGGGTATTATCGCAGTCGAATATCTGAATTGGATGCCTGGAATACCGCAATTCAACAATTTCCCATAAAACAAATTGGAGTTGGTGTCTGTAGCTTAAGTTTAGATGAAAAACTTCAAAAGGATAATAAGAATCGATATTATTTTGATGATTCTGCAATTATTAAGGAAACTGCGGCTCATCAATCAAATATTGTAATCTACCCTATTGGCAAAGGTTGTTTGAAAGTGGAGTAAGATTAATCATTTGAAATTTAGCTCTGTATTTCAATCCCAGCCCAATAGAATGGAGAATTATTTTTGCTACCAGACTTAAGCAATTTTAATTTATCCCATCTCAGAGCCAAGGTAAAATTCGATTTTTTTTCGGTATCCATTTTTATTGGGCTCATAAGATGAAAAGATTTATCATCTAATTTCCACAATGATGTAATGACCGAATTCGCCCCATTTGCCAAAAAATACCTGGCCAGATTATAATTTCCCTCTCCCTGGAGTATTCTTCCTTTACCGGTTTCGCACGCAGAAAGAATTACTGTTTCAACGCCGGAAATGAGGGGAATTAATTCATAACTAAATAGAGTATCAACCATTCCATCATGGCTGCGGAAATAGAGCATCAGATCATCACGCTTGTAACTACTTGCTTTTCCATGTACAGCCAATTCTATTAATTTAGTCGTGGAGTTGCAATAACTTTTAATAAAGTTTTCTTTAGTTGCATTTTTCCCATCAAATATCATTGCTCCAGGGTATCCAGACCTCAGATTTTTCATTTCAGAAATAGTCCCCGGTAACTCGGGCAATCCGGTATGATTTAAACTGGATACCGTCTTTTTATCTGACCATGCGAAACCTACAACGTTATCATCATGCAAAGGAGAATCAGGCGTGTGTAGCATCCACGATTTTATCAAAGGAGAATAACTAATCTCCTTTTTAAGGATCAGGTACTTCAAAGAGCCAAAGTTCTCATCATCCTCAGAAATTTCTGTGACCAACGCTTCAAGATTAAGCTTATGCACATACCCATCCGGAATAATCACCCAATGAAAAGTGGTGTCTTCTTTGATCCTGTCAGGAATCAACCAATTCCATACTGAATAGGCAAGTGAAGAATACTTATTTGCCTGAACGCTGTTTCGAGTCGACATCCATGTAATTAAAGTGTCCAATTGGTTTCGCCGCTCCTGAGTTATATTGACCTCAAATAAATCAATAGCGCAGGTCTGGATCATCTCTACATACAATTTATCATCAATAAAATTAAAGGCAATCAGACTAGAATTTCCATTTGACAGGGTATCCTGAATGGTTTCAATTCCTGGTGTTTGATTATTTAATGCCTGGCGATAATAAACAGGATATTTTTTCTGAATCGTATCATTGATCTTCTGAAGACTCTCAATATTATTTTGCAAAACGTCAGGATCAACGTGATTCACGGACCTCAATTGTTTGTCTTTGGCGATAAGGCGTTGCTCTACAAGTAATAGCCTAATCAAGGTGGAATCAAATTTCCATTCGGACTTTACGTCTTTCCAGAATATCGCTCCCCGGTTTTCTTCAGCATAGGTATGAAATTTATAAAAGGCATCAGCATCATGATACCTTAAATATTTTTCTGCATAAATCTGACATAGCAACTCAAGTACAGTGTTTCTTTCTTCGGCGAAAGTCATTAATGCATTTTCTTCAAGGGTTACTGCAGCCTTGTAATATAACTCACGTGCCAATAGTGCCAATTGTTCTGCGTTTTTCAAATACTCTGAATTATTCTCAGCCAAATACCACCGAAAAAAAATATGTCCATATCTAACCAAGGACACATATTGAAATGCATCCGAGAGTAATGAAGAATCGATGAGATTTGCAAACTTCCATTCAGGATCATAATGGCCTATATCTGTAACTCTATACTCAGCGATGGCTCTGGTGTATTCCCCTGCATTTTCCAATTCCGTGGAATACAGATGATAAAGCGATTGAAAAACGGGCAGATTTAAATGACGTCTCTCGGTGCAATACTGAATAGCAAGTTTTTGTTCCGGAATCGCTTTCGTGAAGTCTCCACGCT
>JBDUDG010000036.1:0-15412 GCA_040003045.1 Saprospiraceae bacterium
AAGAAAATCAGGAATTATTCCATGACATCCTTGATCACAGCGATTCGATTATTTCAATCAAGGATCTGACCGGCAGATATGTGCTCATCAATCAGGCTTTTGAAAACCAATTCAAAATACAAAAAGAAGATGCAGTAGGAAAGACTGCATTCGACCTATTCGACAGAGATGCGGCCGAACATATCCGGAATACTGATCTTGAAATCATAAGAATACTCAGACAAAAGAAATTTGAGGAAATCATTCCGCGGGATACTGATGTGATCCATTATTCATCCTTAAAATTTCCACTGTTCGATACGAACCTGATACCTTATGCTATCTGCAGCATCTCCACAGACGAAACAGAAAAGACGCAAAACGAAAACCTGCATCGCGATCAAATGAACCGAATACTTGATTTGTTCAACAATGCGCCATGTGGATACCAGGCAACAGATGACAACGGGATCATCATTGAGATCAACGATACTTTGCTGCGATGGCTTGGCTATACCCGTGAAGAGGTGATCGGAAAACTTCCAGTGAAAGAAATCATCAGTCCCGAAAATCAACATCAATTCATTTATTATTTTCCACGAATCCGCAGCGGAGAGATTAAATCTATTTTCGATCTCGAAATTATCTACATCCGTAAGGACAGAACGAAACTGTCCGTCATCGCAAATACGATGGCACAATATGATGAACATGGAAATTTTCTGTACACGCGCACCAGTGTTTTTGATATTTCATACAGGAAAAGAGTTGAGGAAGTTGCAACAAAAAATTAAACATGGAGCTTTCGTTTCGGCTATCGCTCAACGACCGCTCAGGATATCCAAATAATGTTTCGGCTACGCTCAACATTTGAAACAGTAAAATCTAATAGGACATCCATGAAACAAACAAATCAGGATCTTACTTTGTAAACCTTCCTCATTGATATTCCTAAAAACTTGTTAGCTCTCCCTCAGCATCACGGAGTGATGGCGGGATCTTCGTTGCGCTACTACATGTTCCAAGTATTTTTAGTTTGCATATTATATGTATACTTATTATATTTGCACTTATTAATTTAACTTAACCATTCAAACCTGTATAATATGTGGACTAAAACCTATTCGATCGAGACAAATGAGGTCACCAAAGAACAAATGTGGAAGCTATTTTCTGAAGTCAATCAATGGCACCTTTGGGACAAAGGCATAGAATATGCGAAAATAGAAGGGAAATTTGAAAAAGGAAATACTTTTCTTCTGAAGCCGAAAGGAGGTCCAAAAGTAAAAATTGAGCTGGTGGAAGCCCTGGAGAACAGGCGTTTCACAGACTATACAAAATTTCCACTGGCAGAAATGTATGGGGAACATACCTTTGAAGAAACCTCCAAAGGACTAAAGATCACTACTACGATGAAAGTGAAAGGCCTCCTTGGGTTTCTGTGGGTAAAGCTGGTGGCAAAAGGGATTGCTGATGGGCTTCCAGTCGAAATGAAAGAGCAATTGGCCTATGCAAGTAAATTATAGGATGGATGAAAAGTGAAGAAAAAGTATTTGGTTTCGAAAAAGCGAATGACAGCACAGGTTTTCTTCTCTGGCAGGTTACCAATCTTTGGCAGCGTGAGATCAGGAAGGCACTGGAAAAACTTGAACTAACGCATTCCCAGTTTGTACTCCTGGCCAGCATATATTGGCTTTTGATGCAACGAAAAGATGTTACCCAGGTCATTCTTTCGGACCATACTAAAATAGATCCCATGACCACTTCTACCGTTCTGCGAACTTTGCAAAAGAAAGGATATATCCAGCGGCACGAACATCATACCGATACCCGTGCAAAAACTGTGGCTTTGACAGAGAGCGGAAAAAAAATCACCAAAGAAGCCGTCAAATTGGTGGAAAGATTTGATAGTCTCTTTTTTAGTCCATTGGGAAACAAGACTACTGATTTTAATAAAAAGCTTATCGTGCTAATGAATCAATAAGTTCCTCCTTCAATGCTGAACTTTAGTAAACAAGCTGAAGGTTTTTTTGAGGCATCACCCTATCAATCACGAATGCATACTTAGACAAAGTTTATTTACAAGTGAATAAAACAGAATATGATAGCATAGTAGTAGGCTCAGGCCCGAATGGACTCGCAGCAGCAATCACCATGCAGCAGGCAGGCCTTTCTGTTTTGTTAGTGGAAGGAAAAGATTCGATCGGTGGCGGAATGCGTTCTGCTGAGCTCACTCTACCAGGATTTATACATGATATTTGTTCTGCAATTCATCCATTATCAGCTGGCTCGCCCTTTTTTAAAACGCTACCTCTCAGAGAACATGGTTTAGAATTTATTCAACCCACCATTGCAGCAGCACATCCTTTTGATGATGGCTCAGCGGCTGCTTTGCAAATCTCGATTGAGGAAACGGCAAGAAGTCTTGGAGTAGACAAAGATGTTTACATAAAGCTCATGGAACCATTGTCCAAAGACTGGGCGCATTTAGAAACAGATATACTAGCACCTCTTCATTTTCCTGAGCATTTACAATCAATGGCTCGCTTCGGTTTAAAAGCCATGACATCTGCAGCACATTTTGTAAAACGCTTTCATGATAAGAAAGGAAGAGGTTTATGGGCCGGCATGGCTGGACATTCAATGCAGCCGCTAACCAATAGCACAACTTCTGCTACAGCGCTTGTCCTTATGCTGGCAGGTCACAATGTTGGATGGCCAATACCGAAAGGTGGATCCATGTCTATTGCAAAAGCACTCGCATCCTACTTTGAATCAATCGGCGGTAAAATTGAAACGAATTATTATGTCCGTTCGCTAAATCAATTACCATCTTCACGAGCTGTACTTTTTGATGTCACACCACGTCAATTACTGGAAATAGCAGGCTACAAATTTTCTTCTCTTTACAAATGGCAACTAAGACGCTATCGATATGGAATGGGTGTCTTCAAAATTGACTGGGCACTTGACGGACCGATCCCATTCACGGCACCGGAATGCAGACAATCAGGAACCGTTCACTTAGGAAATACATTCGAAGAAATAGCACTTTCCGAACAACTCATCTCTGAAGGCAAGCATCCTGATAAGCCCTTCGTTTTACTTGCCCAACAAAGTCTCTTCGACCCTTCACGCGCACCTGCAGGAAAACATACTGCCTGGGCTTATTGTCATGTTCCAAATGGATCAACTGTTGATATGACAAACATTATCGAGAATCAGGTGGAGCGATTTGCACCAGGTTTCAGGGATCAAATTCTTGCAAAGCACACCATGAATTCACATCAAATCGAAGAATACAATCCCAATTATATAGGAGGTGATATAAACGGAGGGAATATGAATTTAAGTCAATTATTCACCCGCCCTGCATTGCGTTTGTCACCATATAAAACTTCAGCAAAAGGAATTTATATCTGCTCTTCCTCCACTCCACCCGGTGGCGGCGTTCACGGCATGTGTGGCTATCATGCGGCCCTTAAAGCCCTTAAAGAAATGTAAGAACGTAAGAACGTAAGAAAACAAAACACTAATTACATACCAGTTAAACAATGATGATTAATCATAATAAATCCTAATTTTTCTTAAAATATCCGCCTCCTCTTTTTATTTAACTTACGATGTATGTATCAAAACCTGATATAAAAACTGAAGAAGATAGTTTAAATCATGTCATATCGGCTCCTACGTATTGGCTCACACGATTTGTGATTCTTCGTCTGCTGGGCATTGTCTATGCGATTGCTTTTCTTGTTGTCATACATCAGATCATACCACTGATCGGGTCGCATGGTTTAACACCTGTTGGACTCTATCTTGATCGGATCACTGCAGCCCTTGGATCTCAGGGAGCAGGGTTTATGCGTCTGCCTTCTTTATTCTGGATATCACATACTGATACATTTATGCTCATAGTTGGGTGGATAGGATTTATTATTTCGTGCATCGTCATCGCAGGTTTTGCTAATGCCCCCATGATGACTATTCTTTGGGTCTTGTATATGTCCTTTGTTCACGCCGGTCAGGAATGGTATGGATATGGATGGGAGATACAACTCACAGAAACCGGATTCCTTGCGATATTCCTTTGTCCACTTTTGGATGTGCGTCCTTTCCCAAAAATCGCTCCTCAACTGACAATCATCATTCTGTTTCGATGGCTGATCTTTCGAATGATGATTGGATCAGGCCTGATCAAATTACGCGGTGACCCCGTTTGGCGAAATGCTACAGCCTTGTATTATCATTTCGAAACGCAACCAATTCCTGGCCCTCTCAGCCGATGGTTTCATTTTCTACCCAGACTTGCTTTGAGAATGGGTACATGGTTCAATTGGATTGCAGAACTGGCTGCACCTATATTCGCATTTGGTCCCAGGCTTGCACGTCACATTGCAGGGACCGTGATGATATTGCTTCAGTTCATATTGATCCTGAGTGGAAATCTCTCCTTTCTGAACTGGCTGACCATCATTCCTGCCCTTGCCTGTTTTGATGATGGTTTCTGGTCAAAACTACTTCCACAAGGTCTCATCAAAAGAGCTGTCCTTGCAGAACAAAATGCGATAAAATCAAATGCAATGATCATCACTTGTTGGATTGTAACGATCATTATTGCAGTATTGAGTATTCAACCCGTGATGAATATGCTTTCACCGGGACAGATCATGAACACCTCCTTCGATCCCTTAGATCTGGTCAACACATATGGTGCTTTCGGTAGTGTGGGCACCGAAAGATTGAATGTTGTATTCGAAGGAACAGCAGATTCTGATTCATCAACTTATGCAAACTGGAAACCATACATCTACAAAGGTCTTCCTGTGCTGACAGATGTTCGTCCTCCTCAGGTAGCACCTTACCAATTGCACCTGGACTGGCAGATGTGGTTTGCATCGATGTCGGGTCCGGAGGAATATCCGTGGACCGTTCATCTTGTGTGGAAATTATTGCACAACGATCAAACCATACTGAATTTGTTTGGTGAAAATCCATTTCCGGATAAACCGCCACAATATATTCGTGCCACACTATACCGATACAAATTTGCATCACCTGACAATGCACAACATCTTTGGTGGACACGTGAAAAAGTTGGTGAATGGCTTCCCCCTTTAACAATAGATGACCCAAGATTGCATCAGTTTTTAAAAAGCAGGGGTTGGGAGAATGACTCAAGTCATAAATAGATTTTTGTAACTTTAGAAGAAATTAATTTGGGAAAATGTCAACTGAGGCAAGACCTAAAATAGAATTAGAAATAACGCAAACTGACAGGGCGCTTGAGGTTGCAGGTTATGCAGCCCTGGCATTTTTATGGATATTCACTATTTACGCCGATTCAAATTTGCCTGAAACAATTCCTGTCCATTTTAGTATCTCCGGCGAAATAAATGACTATGGGAGTAAAATGACTTTATGGATTCTTCCTGTAATTGGAACACTTGTATTCGGTTTACTGACGATTCTAAACCGGATTCCGAGTGCTTTTAATTACCCTGTAAAAATCACCCCTGAAAACGCCGAAAGACAATATAAGAATGCAATTCAAATGCTGAGAAGTCTTAAACTGTGCATAGTTCTAGTAATGATCCTGGCGATATACATGATTTATACTTCAGCAAAAAATCAATCTGCAAAAAATACAGAATGGTTCTTACCTGTTATCCTAATCCTAAGTTTCCTGGGCCCTATCTATTTCGTTGTTAAAGCTATAAAAGGAAAGTAATTTACTATCTTGATGTATCTATTTTTATAAATGCGATCAATCTTTGTACAAATTTTATTCTTAATAATAATTTTATGAAAACCATACTATTTACATCATTCCTGTTGCTGTCATTTCAAAATTTATTTTCACAAAGCGCTGATGAGATATGGTCAGGTGTTCTAAAGCATTACCGTAATATTTCCAACTATGTGGATGAGGGCATACTTATCAATTACTTTCCAGGCAACCCTCCTATCTCCACTATGGATTCATTTTATATTGCAATGGATTCCCACAAAAATGTGGATCACTGGATTTACAGGTCCACAGGACATCAAGGATATCAATATAATAAAACATCAAGCCAGGAAGAAGGAACACTGACCAGGTTATTTGAAATCAAAGAAACAGTACCAAGATCACTCGACATGGCAGCTGCAAGTCTTTATGCTGTAGGCGGAGGAATATTAGATATGACCGCCTGTTTAATGCATCCGAATTTTTATGGAGACACCAAGATACATCCAGGTCCAGCTATTGCCTATGATACTTTAATTCGCCTCCAGGACACTACTATAAGCAATGTAAAGTATTATCAGCTTGAATTAATTCATTCCATTTATCTTTCTGAAGAAAAGATCAGGTATCAAAAACATGTTTTAGATTCAATTCATACCGTTCAGAATATTACCGTTTCCGAGGAATCAGATCAACAGGAAAAACCAGGAACACGAACTATAATCACCAAATATTTTGTGAGCACTAAAGACGGTTTAATCCATCGCAGAGAGCAATTGAATATTTCCGGAGGCACTAATGGCATGAAAACTATATTGACGATGAATCCAAAATCAGATGTTCCGGATTTTAAAATATATTTAGAAAAAAAACACGAATAAATTATACTTATCTCATTAAAGTTATATCACCGACCATCACTTTTTCAGAATGATGTCCTGATTTATTTAACATCATTTTTATACGGTAAACAAATACTCCTGATGGCAAGGCCTCTTCCTTAAATTTTCCATTCCATATAAAAGGGGTCTCTTTAGACGCATAAACAAGATTTCCCCAACGATCAAATATGCTGCCCTCCGATGAAATAATTTCTACACCAGGAGGCAATGCAACACCAAATACTTCATTGATACCATCCCCGTTCGGTGTAAATAAATTTGGAACAAATACATCTACTACAGGATTACAATCAGTTATCATCTCCACATAAGTTGATGCTGAATCAGCAAAGCATTGCGTATTGACCAAAACAGTATAAATCCCAGGACGATCTACATCAATAGATGGAGAATTATCCCCGGTATTCCACAAATAAACTGCAGGGAATGGCTGTGTTACATCAAGGGTGTATTTTTCTTCAGGGCACCACGCAATGAAACTATCCAGTTCAAAATGGATTGATGTATCATCATAAGAAACCCGGAGACTATCCATCGTCACTCCACATTCATTGCTCATTTGCAAAGAATATGTTTGGCTTTGGGTAGCCAGCATTGTAAGTTGTGAAGTGCCATCCTGCCATTGTCTTGCATATGGTGAAGCAGGTGCAGTCAGCAACAACACCTCTCCGGGACAAAGTATCGTATCAGGCCCCAAATCAAATGGCGCGGGCAAATTAAGATAAGATATGAGAATACTGTCTTCTCCTACTCCACACCGATTGGATTCATGCACAGAATAAACTCCTGGGCTACTCACCAAAAAAGTAAGCAATGAAGATCCATTTTGCCAGGTCGCGGAAGTAAATGCGTCAGCATCTGATAACAGCAACATCGTATGCCCTTCACACAATGTCGTATCAGAACCAAGATCAGGCACTGGTGCCACACCACTGATATCCACCAAAATAGTATCAGTATCAGTTCCACAAATATTATTGACTGTTAGATGGTACTCACCTGAAGCAACAGCAACAATGGAGTCAGCAGTTGTCCCATCCTGCCACAAATAATTCACACCATTTATTCCGGCATGAATTGTAACAGATTCACCTGCACATGCGGCGACATCAGGACCAAGATCCACATCAGGCCCTTCAAGACTTTCTGTAAATAAAACTGAATCTGTCATTGAGCCACAAATATTATTTATCGTCAATGTGACCCATCCTGCTTGTGAAACATTGAATAAAGAATTCGAAGATCCATCCTGCCAGAGATAATTTACATTGGAAATATTTGGATCTATTGTAATCACTTCACCGGGACAAATCGTTTGATCAGGTCCAAGATCAAGTGATGGAATATCCGGCAACAAATCAATCATCAGAGAATCTGTAGAAACTCCACAACTATTTGCAATAGATGCATAATATAGTCCGCTGTCGGATATTACTAAATCAGGATTCGAAGAACCATCAGACCAAAGGATATCCACATTCGGAATATTGATGGAAAGTGTAAAAGATGTGCCGGAACAAATAGATGTATCCGCACCAAGTGATAAGAAAGGAATAGCCGGCTTGACATCTACCACCATCGTATCATATGCCACACCGCATTGATTCGATACTTGTACATGATATTCACCAGCGGTGGAAGCCATAAATGAAGAATTCGCAGAACCATCCTGCCATAACCATGATGAAACAGCAGTTGAAATTGGATTAAGCGAAATTGTAGCACCCGAACAAATAGAGATATCCATTCCAAGATCAACTGTCGGAGCAGGACCGCCATCACTGATCACAATAGTATCCATATCCGTCCCGCATGCATTCGATACAGTCAGTGCATAAGTTCCGGGAGTTGAAATATCAAGCACAGGATTGGTCGATCCATCATTCCACAAAAAAGCAACAGCACCAATATTTGGATCCAATGTAAAAGTTACGCCCTGGCACAATGCAAAATCTGAGGGCAGATTAAATACAGGCGGAGCAGTATTCGAAGTGACCACCACAGTGTCTGAAAATGCATTGCATCCATTATCAACATTCACATAATAAATACCTGCACTGCTTATCAACAACGAATCAGCAGTACTTAAATCATTCCACAGAAAGGAAGCATAAGTTTCATACACATAAAAAATGGCTTGCTCACCGGGACACAAATTAATATCCGGTCCAAGATGAGGCGGCATTAAGAGAGGGTCATATATCACATTTACCGAGTCAGTATGTGTTCCACAAATATTGCCAACTGTAAGTCCGTACACACCCGCTGCTGTCACAGTCATGCTATCATTCCCAGAACCATCCTGCCATGTGAAATTGCCCACAACATTATCAGCAGAAAGAATCAATGTGTCACCGGGACATTCATGAATTGTGTCCCCTAAATCAAAAACCGGAGAAGCGAGTGCAAGAATTGATATCGTATCATTCGCCTGTCCACATGCATTTGACATAGTCACACTATAGATGCCTGAAGATGCAATGTTATAATTGAATGCTGTCGAACCATCCTGCCACAAATAAGTGCCAAGATCAGGATCAAGATTATAATTAATGACCTGCCCGTTACACAGTACATCAGATGGAGGTCCAAGACTGATCATCGGTGGAACAATCTCATCAACTTTCACACTGTCAATAGACTGACCACATACATTTGATACCGTCAGTGCATAAGTTCCTCCTCCAAAAACAATATAATCACTGTTCGCACTTCCATCCTGCCACGTAAATTGTCCCAGCTCCGGATCAAAATTGAAATCAATCTCGGTACCCACACAAAGTATCGTATCGTTTCCAAGCGAGATTGGTGCAGGCGGTGTAACGACGGTAATATTGAGCGTATCAAATGTCAAATCACATCCGTCATCCAGCGTCACCGAATAAAGACCTGTAGTCGAAATGGTATAATATGTCGAGGTCGATCCATCCTGCCACGAATACGTTCCTTCCGAAGGATCAAGCGAAACAATCAATGATGATCCTGAACAAATAGTGTAACTGTGGGGCTGAAAAACCAATGCAGGTTTATTAGTAATATTTACTTTAATTGAATCTACGCCACCAATACATCCGTCATACACAGTAAGACTATAAACACCTGAAGTTGAAACCGTGAGTGTCGGACCCGTCGAACCATCTTCCCAATAGTATTGAACTCCTGAAAGACCCGGATCAATAGTATACTGATAGCAAACAGTAACCGAGTCGCCGAGATCAAATACCAAACCCTGTGGTTGTACAAGTTGAACAGAAACATCATCAATAAAATAATAGGCTTGCGTATCGACCTGCGCAGAGCAGAAAGGATCCAACGGCGTATCATCGAATGTATGAAAATTACCGATGACGATATGACTCTCACCACCATTCGCGATGAAGCAACCTTCAACAAGCATCCAGTTGAGCGTGTCACTTAGAAAACCAGTGTTGGATTCTACTTGTGGTGTGACAGGCAATGTCTCCCAACCAGGAATAATCAATGGTCCTACAGAAAAGTATGCTCCTATGTGACTGACCGCGCAGAATTTTCCAGGCAGGCTGACATAGAATTGCACTTTGTATGCTTTGCCGGCTTCAAGGGGAGTGCTCAGTGGAGCTTCGAGATATTCGAAATAATGATTAGTCGGTTTAAATGCTTTTGCCCAGAAACCACAATATGCATCGCCCGTTCTCGGAAGCTGAAAGCCATTGTAATTGAGTGGAACATCACAAAGCCAAGAGCCGGAACAAACATTGAAATAATCACAGGTGGCACTATTTGCATTAAACCAAGGATTGCAATACATATTTCCTCCACTTCCGAAACCATCTGGACAAGATGAATGGTCTTCGAAACTGGGATTTGGCACCAGATTTTGCGCCTCCATACCAACACACGGAATCAAAAAGAAATGGATGAGTAGTATGAAGTAAATAAGGCGGGTCATTGCTGATCTGACTGGGTAATATGCGGCTGAAAAGATACTCAAAAAAGGCTAAGGTTGAGGAGAATCAATAACCAACAAGCAATTCCACCGTCCCGGCGTTTAAGGGACAGATAGTGCAATAGTCAACGAGCAATTGGCAATAACCAAAAAACAATTCCCCCGACCTCAGTGCTAGGGTGCAAAGAGAGCAAACGTTAACTTTGCCATATGCACGAAAGGACAAAAAGCTTTATCATCTATTCAGCGAAGTGTGTTACAGGCACCCTCGTCGTTCTGACCGTATCTAAAATGTTCTCCGTCCTTACTTACGCTGATACGATTTGGTGTCTTTTTTCAGTACTGCTTGTTTTATCGCCGGAAGGGACTGATTCAATCACGCTTGCATTCACAAGGATCAAGGCAAATCTTCTTGGTGCAGCGGTCGGATTTTTGTTCATAACACTTTTTCCTCATGCAGCAAATATGTGGACACTAAGTTTAGTCATTGTAATAACGATTGGTATAGGATTCGTATTGAAATTGGATGCTTCATTGAGGCCTGCACTTGTCGCAGTCATCATTATCACCATGCCGCAAAGTTCTATCCCTTCGCTGAATACACCTGTTGAAAGAGTGATCGCGGTGATTGCAGGATGTTTCCTTGGTGTGGGTATCACTTACCTTTTCCATTTCCGTCAAAAACATCCGCAGCCTGTTCCAAAAGAAGAGGGGAATGAATGAACTTGCTTTATATGTTCAACTGAATTTCCAAATCTCGATTATCCAATCAGGAAGCAACAATGTATACTTCGGAAAATGGTGCATATGGAAATACATAAAGAAAAATACTTCCTTCACATTTGTATTGAAGTTCAATTGACGATCGGTTTATAGTCTTACGAATGTTTTGATTCCGGTTTTATCGCCAAGTGTGACTTTTACCCTATAGATACCGGGGAATATGGATGAAGCATCAATTGAAATTCGATCGCCTTCCATTTTCGGATCCTGAAGAAAGACTACCTGCCCTAAAGAATTGAGGACCTCTACATTTGCTTTCTGAACATTTTGCTTAAGATCAATGTAAATCTGGTCGCTGACAGGATTTGGGAATACATTAAAAGAAAGATCATTTGCTACCGGATGAACAGCTGTAAAATTAACCTGCACATTTTCTGAATATATGATACAGCCTCCTTCATTATAGACCTGGATAACATGTAGCCCATCCAATACATCCAGAAAGAAAGGATCAGAAGAAGCACTACCGAAATCAAGGACATAACTATAGTTTTCTGAAGCTCCGTCTACCACTACATAAATATTGTTGCCTACAACATCAGTATGGACCAGAGGAGGTTCAGGTGCAGCACTAACTACAAGTGGGCCAGTGACACCGGTGACACCATTAGCATCTTTGACGGTAACATAGTAAGTCCCCGGAGCGAGATTATTAAAGTCTGCATTATTAAAAAAATTAATCCCGTCAAGACTATATTGATAAGGCGCGGCACCACCGGATGCTTCAGCATTTATAAAACCATCATTCATCCCATAGCAAATGTTAGCTGTAGTGTAGTTAGAAATGATAAAATCTGCAACGAACCGTGTCAGTAAAATATCATAATCGACCGCTGGCTTTACGGCTCCGATCACAACAATTCGACTGTCGGATGAAATCATAGATGCGTAGGCCGTCTCCATTTCACCATCAATGTCGGCTGTCACGACTCCCTGATCTCCAAACCCAGGATCAAGCGTTCCATCAGAAAGTAGTCTTGCCAGAAACAATCTATTCACTCCATCAGGATAATCACTTCTACCGGCGATTACTATTTTCCCATCATGCTGGAGCACTGAACTCTCTATATCATTCGATTCACCTTTCACTAGTATCGCCATACCATCATCAGAAAAAGAGGAATCGAGCGAACCATCTTCATTATATCTTACAATACCAAAATCCGCTGTTTGAAAAATATTAAAATAATGAGCAAGACCTGTTGCAACGATTTTTCCATCAGGCTGCAAAAGTATACTACGGGCTAATTCACTTTCTCCGGCCAGGTCAGTCTCCACTTTGCCATGATCGCCAAATGACTCATCCGGGGTTCCATCCTGAAGATATCTGACCAATGCAAAATCACCCACCGCCTGGAGTGCCGTGTATCCACCGATTACTATTTTTCCATCAGGCTGAATGAGTACGTCATTTGCTTCATCTTCCTCCCGAAAATTTGTAACCACCAATCCACCGGATCCAAAATCCGGGTCCATCTGACCATCACTCAGATACCTGACCACTGCCATATCAGAAAAAGTTTTTGATTCCACACGACCTGCTGCAACAATTTTACCATCTGTTTGAATTGCCAGCGCATTCGGATATTCAAAATCAGTTCCAAGATCTGATATCACCTTACCAGCCACACCGAAGGTCGAATCAGGACTTCCATCAGCGTTCAGCCTTGCAAGACAAAAATCATATATTGATCCTGTCAGGTATTCACCTGCAACTACAATCCTTCCATCAGATTGCAATGCGACAGCATGACCTCGACTTGTGCTGCCTCCAAAATTCAAACGGACTACTCCATTATCACCAAAATCTGTGTCCGGATCACCATCGCTTAGAAATCGCATTACGAATATTGTGGCCGGGGTACCTGTATAGCCTGTCACAACTATTCTGCCATCAGGCTGAAGCACTCCATCCCGAATAAAATCGGTTGCATGTTTGTCAAGATCTTTCACAAGCATTCCGTGATCACCAAAAGTGGTATCAAGATATCCTGATTGAGCAGTCAGAAATAGAGAATTTATACCAATAATAAAAGTTAGGAGGAAGGCGTATTTCATAGTACTCTTTATTTTGTTTTGAAAAATGAAATTACAAAAAATGGTCGTCCGCAAGCTATCTGACGATAAGCACATATCAAAATGAATGTCGTAACTTTGAAGTCAATTTAATATATTCGATTTATTCCATCGGATCATGGTTTAAGCAAGACAGCACAACCATTTTTTTTATTCCCGGAACACTAATTATCCATCAGTATGATGATTCATAAAAACTTTCTCTGGCTGGTGATTATTATTTTTTGTACTACAAGTTCAATTGCTCAAAATGGCTGGAAGATATGCAACGGGCCTCCTTTCAGCAGTCGACTGGATGATATTTATATGGTGAATACGCAGACGGGTTATGCAGTTTGCGGAGATGGTCAGATTGTAAAAACAAATGATGGTGGTGACAATTGGTACACCCTGACACAAGATCCTGCTGTGTATTGCCGGTCAGTAGAATTTATAGATGAAGACCACGGATTTGTAGGTGGGTTCCCGAGTGTAAATGCCACTACGAATATCCTTCGGAGAACAAGTGATGGAGGCAATACATGGGAGGATCTAACTCCATTGTTGGATCCGGGAGCGATCAAAGGTATATGCGGATTGTCAATTGTGGGTCCTAAAACAATATATGGTTGCGGCAATTGGTACCAGGACTCTGCATATATCGTGAAGTCGGTTGATGGTGGTGACTCATGGCAATTTATTGACATGAGCAGCTATGCCACTTCGTTGATTGACATGTACTTCATCAGTCCTGATGTTGGCTTTGCAACTGGCAAAGGACCATTGCCTCTTGAGACAGCTGTAATTCTTTACACAACGGATGGAGGTGCAACGTGGGCCTGTGTTTTTCAAAACAATATTGCCACTGAATACTGCTGGAAGATCCAGCACCTTACCGCCGATCTTTATTTTGCTTCAATCGAAGATTTCGGAGATACGCCTTCTAAAATAGTATATTCTGAAGATGGCGGCATGACGTGGAATATACATATCGTGAATCCAACAAATGACAACATCGAAGGTGTGGGGTTTGTAGATCCTCTGCACGGATGGACTGGTGGTGGAAGCAATTCGTATGAAACCATTGACGGTGGCTTTAACTGGTTAATCAATAATCTCTTCCCGGGTGTGGACCGGATATTCCGCGTCAATGATAATCTTGTTTTTGCCACGGCCTATTCCATTTGGAAATATAGTCCGGTCATCACAGGAATAAAAACTGAACCACAAAAAGAACCTGTTTACTCTTCGATAAAATGCAACCCAAATCCAGTGGATGACCAGTTGTTGATCAATGTGTCCCTTTCGAATAATACGCATGCCATGGTCTCCCTCTTCGATGAAAAAGGATTGCAACTTAAGATTATAGACAATGAAGATAAAGCCAGGGGTGAATATTCTTTAGTGCTCGATACAAAAGGAATTTCGGCCGGCATTTACTTTGTCATATTGAAGACACACGAAGAGAAACATGCAGTGAAGGTGGTGGTGAGTCATTGATAGCTGGCTAGACTCGCAAATGAAATACGAATATTCCATCTTATCTTGTCTTTACAATTGTTCCAATCATATAATTTGCTCAAATGAAATTATACTTCATAGCGCTCTGTTGCATTTTTTCTCAAATCCTGTTTGCACAAAAGAACGCGTATATACCACTCTATCTTCAGGACACGACCAACGTCGATGGCAAACAATTTACGTGGGATAAGACGGCTGAAAGTGATAATTTTATTTTAATCTGGGGAAATACTGTCGGAACCGATCCCTCTTCTTATTCAGATCCGAATCTTGCTTTCAATCCACAGGTCATCCTTGATACCCTGGAGTACATCTACCATAAGTTTAAAACATTTAAGTTCGTGGATGATCAGCCGGGTACTAACCTGAGTCTTTATAAAATCCCTGTTGTGATGTACAACACATGGGGACCTGATGGAGCACAAGGTTATGCAAATGGGGGTGATGCAGACGGTGTCATAGGTGCATTCTGGGTGCATCCGATCGCAATGCATGGAGGTCATGTCGCAGCACATG
>JBDUDG010000037.1:0-15308 GCA_040003045.1 Saprospiraceae bacterium
TGACCCTGGAAACAGCTTAATTGTGTCGGTGAGATTACAATTTGTACTTTCGAACAGCCAAGTATTCATGATAAATCTCAATATTGTCATTGACCGGATTTCTTGTGCCGTTTTTCGCAAAGGCTGGCACTTTATAGTCTTGCTTTTTCTGGTTATCGCATGCAGAAAAGGAGATGGCTTTGAACAGGAACAACTCTCGGGAAAATGGGATATCACCAAAGCAGAACGCAATGGGCGTGAGACCAGTTACCTGAGGCGAGGCTATTTCATAATCGATCACAGCATGTTGACGATCAATATCACCGGCGAAGATGAAAAAGGAACTTATTCCATGAAGGATAATAAACTGGTGATGGGAGAAAAAAATTTTGAGCTGATCATGCTCAGAAACGACTCGATGATCGTTAAATATAGGGTGGGGCCACACAGCGAATTCCTTTTTCATATGGTGAAATCAAAGGAGAATGTTCAATAGATTTTTTTTAATATCCCTGGTCTTATGCCCGATGCTGGCATACGGTATCCCTGATGTAAGTCTTCAGGTGCAAAGATTCAAATCAGAAACAACTTCATACATCGAAGTCTCTCTTTATATCGTGGGATCTTCATTGAAGTGTAATCTGGCAGCAGACTATGGTATTGAATATACCATTTTTGTAAAAGACGAGACGGATAATATTGTCGCCGGGAATCATTACCGCCTCTTGAGCAGAGGATGTCCCGCGAAAGATCTCATTGATATCAAGCGATTCAATCTAAAGGAAGGAAAATACAGAATCGAAACCGAGATGATGGATATCTCTGATTCACTCAATACCTTAAGTATAAGGGCGGAAACAGAGATACCAAATGAAATGAATGTAAAGCTCTCAGATCTGCAATTGCTGTCAACGATACGCAATGAAGCTGATGGGAAAAGTCCTTTGCATAAGAGCGGTCTTTATCTTGAACCATTGGCTTTCAATTATTATTTTCCATCGCTTCAGTTTTTGAATTTGTATGCTGAAACTTATGAAGCTGATCATCTTGAAGGACAACCATACATCAGATATACAATTAAATCTGCTTCAGGAGATTTTCCTGCTCCAATAGTTTCGTATAGAAAGGTCAAAAAAGAAAAGATCGCGGCTAATGTTTTTCAACTTGATATTTCAAAACTGATCTCAGGTCCTTACACTCTCGAAGCTACACTATTTGATGGAAACAAAAATGAAATTGCCACAGAAAGTATTCCATTTTCAAGATATAACCCGACAGGAGATTCCATTTTTATTGCCTCAGGGGCAATGGATCTCAACACAAGCTTTGTGACCAGAATACCTGAAGATTCGCTTAAGTATGTTCTAAAAGCAATGGCTCCCGTGGTCAGTTCTTCGGATGTTGGGATAATAAATAATTTGCTTCTTAATGGGAATAGTAAAATGAAGGAATTCTTTATTCATCAGTATTGGAGCGAACGTGCAGGTAAATTTGCTTCCAAAGCCTATGATGCCTATATGAAGGTTGCAAAGGCAGTAGATGAAAATTACAAGTCAGGATTTGGATATGGATTTGAAACGGATCGCGGACATATTTTTATGAAATATGGAAAACCGGATGATATCATCACTGTAGAAGATGAGCCCACTGCGCCTCCTTATGAGATCTGGTTTTATAATTCATTTCCTGCTACGCACCAAAATAATGTAAGATTCCTTTTTTATAATCCTTCTTTGACCAAGAATTCATATAAACTGCTTCATTCCACGGCCATCGGCGAGGTGAAGAATGAAAAATGGGAAATTGAATTGTACAGGGATGCAACTCTGGAAACTCCGGGTGTGAATGCTACGCAAATGGGAGATAATGTGTACAGGAATGCAAGGAAGTACTTTAATAATTAATCCTTTCTGCGTGTCGATACATACAGATTCTTCCGTACAAATCCATGTCCACATTTTTTAATTTGTTACTTACCTGTCATCATTGGTAAAAAACAACTTTCATTTGTCTGACAATAAGATTGGTATATTTTTACCGGCTGACATAATGATGACCTTAGCATTAGGTGACAAAGCGATTTCTTTATTGGCCTTGATCATTTCGTATTGCAATTGTTTGTCACTCAGACCTGTGCTCAGGATCTTTTGGTAATCTGCGATACCCTGCGCTTCCACTCTTTTTCGTTCAGCTTCCTGTCTTTCTTTTTGAAGTACAAATGTCATTTTCTGGGCATCTTGCTCGGCATTTATTTTTGATTCAATAGTAGCTTTGACAGATTCAGGAAGCATAATATTTCTCACCAAAATGGATTCGAGTTCTAGGCCCCGGGTTGCAAATTCATTTTTGACATTTTCAAAAATCCGGTTTTGGAATTCATCCCGTTTCGTCGAATAGAGTGAGACTGCATCATAGTACACAGCATTGTCCCGCAGTTTGGTTCTTACCAGTGGACGCACGATGACGTCACGATAACCTGTACCGATTTCTTTCAGAATCTCTGGTGCTTTATCAGGCTGAACCCGATACAGGACGGTGACGTCGATAACAACTTCCAGTCCATCAAAAGAAAGTACTCGTATCGCATCATCTCCCATTTTCTCACCTTCATCATGAACACCTGACATGGTATAATTTTGTGTCTTGGTATCAAATTCGGTTACGTGAACAAAAGGATTAATGAAATTCAAACCGGGATCCAGAACATGATTTTTAACTCTTCCAAAAAGAGACTGAACACCAACATTACCCGCATCGATCTGCACGACCATGGAGGAAAAAAGGCCTGCCAAAATGAGAAGAATTGCAGCGCCTCTGCCAAGCGATGCATATTTTGTCAGCGGCGAAACAGGATGACTGTAATAGCTGATTAATACAAAAAGAATAATACCAATAATGATGAGTGTCATAATAATTGAATTTTAAAGTTCACATGTTGAAAGTAAGGAAATATGACTGAAGTCGATAGTAGGTGTGGTAACCCCTATTGTGCTTAGTTGATCAGCGATCTCCTGCAGAGTTTTTATTTTTCCTGCACTGTTGCCACCAGCAAGGACGAAAGGTAGAGGAAAAGGCGGAAAAGCACGGGACATGTCGACCTGATCTTGAAAAAAGATGCCGGACTCAAGAGGACAAGTCATCTGGTGTCTTGCATTTTTTTTATTAGCGATTTATTTTACTCTTAAAAAGATCATATACACAGAAAGAATAGCGGCAATAATGCTGACGACAATATTCCAATGTTGCTGTTTAACTTTTATAAGACCTACAATGATGAAATTTAAAAACACGATGCAGGTTACGATACAGATTTGTCCGATTTCAACTCCAACATTGAAACCGAAGAGAGGTATGACGATGCTTGACTCTCTTCCCAGGAGAGCTTTGAAATAAGTTGAAAAACCCATTCCGTGGATAAACCCAAAAAACAAGGCCAGGAAATAATTCGGTCTCCATTTTTGATTTGGTGAGTTTTTAATAAAAAGGTTTTGAATTGAGGTAAGAAGAATGGTCACCGGAATAAGCACTTCCACTAGGTTGGCATTAACAGAAATAATATTGAGAGACGATAAAGCAAGTGTGATGCTATGACCGATCGTGAATGCTGTAACAAGAATTAATATCCTTCTCCAGTCTGTTGCAGAATACATTGCACAAAGCGCAATAATGAAAAGGATGTGATCATAGGCATTAACATTCAGGATGTGATCAATGCCAAGGCGAAGGTAAACCGGGAACATATTTGATGATTGTCAGGCTAAACTAACACGAAGAAGAAGGATTCTTTCATGCCAGGTGTGCTATATTCGCATATTATTTAGAATTCATACAAATAACAGATCTTGCCATCCATGCCCGCCCATAAGCTTGAAACGAAACAAAGCAGCCGGATCATCCGGTTTGAAGATAGTATCATCGCCGGAAAACTAATGTCCATGGGCATTTTACCTCAAGCACAGATTGAACTTGTACTACGTAATGCATTGGGCGAGACCTTAGTATATAGAATTAATAACCGGTTCAAAATTGCCCTCCGTAAGGATGAAGCTAGAACTATTATTGTGGAGACAGCATGACGGTACCCATGGCCCGGCCCAGAAAACTGGTTTTAATGGCAGGCAATCCCAACTCGGGAAAATCGACGCTTTTCAACCAACTAACGGGTTTAAATCAGAAAGTAGGGAATTATCCAGGAGTTACGGTTGAGAAGAAATCGGGGACAATAGATCTTGGATCGTTGAAAGAGGTTCTTCTTGTTGACCTTCCGGGCGCATATAGCATGTATCCTTCTTCCAAGGATGAAAGAATCGTGGTCAATCAATTTCTCGAGACAAATCCAAGACCGGACCTGATCCTGTATGTAGCAGATCTTAGCCAGCTTGAAAAGCAAATTCTTCTTTTGACGCAGGTCATAGATCTTGGCCTTCCGGTGATCCTGGCGCTTAACATGGCTGATATGGCAGGCATCACCATTCAGACACAATTCCTTGAAGAACATTTTAAAATACCTGTTGTACTGATCTCCGGAAAAACAGGAATGGGTGTCGCAGCACTGAAAATGCAGATGAGCTCCATGCTGTTCGAAGCTATTGAAGCGAAAGAACCTTATTATAAATTCTCAGAACAGGAAAAGAAGATCGTTACGCATTTTAGAAATTCAATTCCAGGCATGACTGATTACGGCCGTTTGCTGTTGATGCATCATGCCGCATGGCTTGAACATGTTCCGAAAGAACTCAAACGAGAGATCAAAGAAAAGACTGAAAAGGAAGGCTTCAATGCGATACAATCGCAGATCAATGAAACGATGTCGCGGTATGATCGCTTTACACCTGTGATCAAAAAAGCGCTTCATCTTGATGCCGGCGGTGCAGGCGCGAAAATGACTGACCGTATTGACAAATGGATTATGCATCCTTTCCTGGGATCCATTATTTTTTTCCTGATCATGCTCCTCATCTTCCAGGCAATATTTGCCTGGGCTGTGTGGCCGATGAATTTTATTGAATACACAATGGGAGAACTGGGTCTGGGTATTCGAGACATCGTACCATCAGGTTGGCTGCTTGATCTGCTTTGTGATGGAGTCCTTGCTGGATTGACGGGTATACTTGTCTTTATTCCGCAGATTGCCATCCTGTTTTTATTCATTGGCATACTTGAAGAGATAGGTTACATGGCAAGGGCTGTGAGCATGTTTGATATGATGATGCGAAAATTCGGATTGAATGGCCGCAGCATAGTAGCGCTTGTCTCAGGTGGTGCATGTGCGATACCTGCTATCATGAGCACAAGAAATATCAGCAATTGGAAAGAGCGGCTTATTACGATTATGGTGACTCCGTTTATAAGTTGCTCTGCACGGATTCCGGTGTATGCCATCCTGATTGGTTTTGCAGTACCGAAGGGAAGAGTGTTCGGATTTGAGCAACAGGGATTGGCTTTGATGGGGCTTTATGGGATAGGTATTGTGGCGGCATTAATCGCGGCGTTTGTGCTCAAAAAAATCCTGCATTCCGCTGATCGAAGTTTTCTTATGATGGAATTACCTGTGTACCGTCCACCTGTGTTTAAAAATCTTTTTTATCTCGTCATTGAAAAGACCAAATCATTTGTACTTGGTGCAGGAAAGATCATCATCATCATTTCACTAATACTTTGGTTCCTGGCAAGCTTTGGTCCACGAAAGAATTCACTGGCCAGCGAACCTCATCGTATCGAAAAATCAAGGAGTGACAAGCCTGATTTACAAGATTCTTATGCAGGTATTCTTGGGAAATTTATTGAACCTGCGATAGCACCCTTGGGATTTGACTGGAAGATGGGTATAGCACTGATATGTTCGTTTGCAGCAAGGGAAGTTTTCGTTGGGACAATGGCTACCATTTATCGAATAGAAGATGACAGTGATGTAGCTTCAATAAAGACGAGAATGCAGGAAGACCGAAATACTAAAACCGGAGAATTGGTTTACAATAGGGCGACGACCTGGTCATTGCTTATTTTTTATGCCTTTGCTATGCAATGCATGAGTACACTTGCTATTGTCAAACGGGAAACGAGGTCGTGGAAATGGCCGATTATACAATTTATCATGATGACGGGGTTGGCATACCTGACGAGTTGGATGGTTTATCAAATTTTAAAATAAATTTATTGCCCCTTGCTTCAGAAGTGACAATGAAATAAATCTGGTTCCATTATTTTTACCCAATACGTTGTTAATTTATGGTTTTTTTTAAGAAATGAATTGGCATCAGGATTCATTTGAATCAAAATAACATGACCTCCGCCTTTGCCTTTGCCTTTTTCTTACCTTCGCCGGCTGTGAATACCAGAAAAGAAATGATCCTTGTGACAGGTGCCAATGGACAGATTGGGACAGTGTTGACTGAAGCTTTGCGCAATGCATTTGGTGTAGAGCAGATACTTGCGACTGATATCAAAAAACCAGATGGGCATATAGGCCCGTTTGAGATGCTGGATATCCTGAATACACAGCGTATCACTGAGATTGTGGATGATTACAATATCACAACGATCTATCATCTTGCTGCCATCCTTTCTGCTAATGGTGAATGGAATCCGCAAAAGACCTGGGATATCAATCTCAATGGTTCGCTTGCCATTCTTGAGCTTGCACGTGCAAAGGGTGTCAGAAAAGTTTTTTTTCCCAGTACCATCGCTGTATTTGGCCCTACAACACCAAGAGAAATGACGCCTCAACACACCGTCATCGAACCTTCGACAGTGTATGGTATTTCAAAAGTAACGAATGAACTTTGGTGCAATTACTATTTCAACAGGTATGGTTTGGATGTCCGTTCTGTAAGATATCCCGGTATCATCAGCTATCAATCCATGCCGGGTGGAGGTACAACTGATTATGCTGTTGATATATTCCATCAGGCAATTTTAAAAGGCGAATATTCATGTTTTCTTAAAGAGAATACCTGCCTGCCGATGATGTATATGGATGATGCGATCAGGGCAACACTAGAGTTGATGGATGCTCCGGTAGAATCCATTAAAATCAGGACTTCATACAATCTTGCAGCGATGAGTTTTACTCCCGGGGATTTAGCAAGAGAAATCAAAAAACATATTCCTGATTTTAAAATTACATATGCTCCGGATCATCGACAACAAATCGCCGACTCATGGACCGAAAGTATTGACGATCATGAAGCACGCAATGATTGGGGTTGGGCGCCAGAATATGATATCGCCACAATGACTGGTGAAATGTTGAAACAATTAAAGCAAAAATATCATCATGTCTGAAACAGTGGACCAGCAAATACAGAAAGAAGTGGATGCCATCAGAGAGGCAGGTCTGTATAAAAAAGAACGCATCATTACTTCACCACAAGCTGCAAAAATAATTACCCGCGAGGGTGGGGAAGTGCTTAATTTTTGTGCTAATAATTATCTTGGGCTTTCATCTCATCCTCGTGTGATTGAAGCTGCCAAAGAAGCGATCACGACCCATGGGTTTGGAATGTCAAGCGTACGATTTATTTGTGGAACGCAGGATATTCACAAAGAACTGGAAGCTAAAATAGCGGCATTTGTAGGCGCTGAAGATGCGATACTTTACGCCGCAGCTTTTGATGCAAATGGTGGCTTATTTGAACCATTGCTGAATGATGAGGATGCGATCATATCTGATACGCTCAATCATGCATCCATCATCGATGGTATCCGTCTTTGTAAAGCTGCGAGATACCGATATGCAAATAATGACATGAACGAGCTTGAAGACCGACTTAAGGAGACACAGGGCGCCAGGCGAAGATTAATTGCAACAGATGGAGTGTTTTCAATGGATGGTATTATCGCGCAGATTGACAAAATATGCGATCTCGCTGAAAAATATAATGCGCTCGTCATGGTAGATGATTGTCATGCCACAGGTTTCATTGGAAAATCAGGAAGGGGAAGTGCTGAACACAACAATGCTTTTGGAAGGGTGGATATTGTGACGGGCACTTTTGGAAAAGCTTTAGGTGGTGCTTCCGGAGGCTTCACCGCAGCATCTAAACCTATAGTTGATTTATTACGTCAAAGATCACGACCATATCTTTTTTCAAATACACTTGCACCATCTATTGTGGGTGCTTCGATAGCTGTGCTTGATATGCTTAAAGAGACCACTGACTTGCGGGATAAATTGGAAATAAGTACAGCATATTTCAGGGAAGGAATGGCGAAAGCCGGTTTCAATATTGTAAAAGGTGTCCACCCGATCGTTCCTGTCATGTTGTTTGATGCGAAATTGTCCCAGGTATTTGCAGATGAATTACTAAAGGAAGGAATATATGTGATTGGCTTTTATTACCCTGTGGTGCCCCAGGATAAAGCGCGGATCAGAGTGCAGATCTCTGCAGGTCATGAGCAGGAGCATCTGGATAAAGCTATCAATGCTTTTACAAAGGTGGGAAAGAAATTGGCAGTGATATCCTGAGAAGAAGAAATGTGATTGTTCGCCGTATCGCTTCGACTCCGCTCAGCGACCGGTTAGAAATAACTAAAATTGATTTCGACTTCGCTCGATCATGTACTACAATTTTCAAGGTCCCTGAGCTTGCCGAAGGGAATTAGCGAAATCCTCTCTTTTACTTCCCTTCGACAGGCTCAGGGACCAATTGATAGTGTGGGTTTTAAGCTTTCATTCGCTACAACGTATTGCTTCGATTGCCTTCAATCAAAGCAATAAATTTTAAGTAGAACGGAGACGAAATATTTTAGTGTAGACTTTCATCGGTCGCTGTAGTTCGACTTGCTAAAACTCAACCAATGTGCTACCGCTCATCAACCGCGATGGCCGAAACATTCCAGGAATCATGAGTGGTCGTTGAGCGATAGCCGAAACGAACGCTCCCTATCAAATCAGCTACAACTCACCAACCGCGATAGCTGAAACGAACGCCACCAATAATGAATTACCTAAAGGAAAGGTAAAACATGCCTGATTAGTTATCAGGTATTGTGACTTTCACAACCATCCTGTCAGTATCCCCAAATTTTTCTTCAAGTATAATTTCCTTTCCTCTGCGCAACTGATCCATGACGCCTTGATTGGCGTGACGCACAGTGATCAGATCCAGGCCCTCATCGATGGAAATATAAAATGAGTCATCAAGATCCTTCTTCAATTTATCAAGCTTATCGTGTTCATTCTTTGTGCAGATGATAAAGCTGACGGCTGTATTGCGCATCATATTCACTTTGATCCGATGGCGTGAGATGTGATTGAATATTTCGCTTAAATGTTCTTCTGCTACGAATGAAAAATCTTTTGTGGATATTTGAAGTAAAACCTGTTCAGGTTCAACGACAATGATTGGAGGTAAAAAATTTGTTTCTAAAGAGCTGATCTTTGTTCCATATAGGTGCGGCTGATCAAATGGTCTTACGAATAAAGCGATGTCTTTATTCTGAAGAGGTTTAATCGTTTTTGGATGAATGACTTTCGCGCCATAATAGGTCATTTCGATTGCTTCATTGTAAGAAATCTCTTCCAGCCTGGCGACTTTATCAAATCGTTTTGGATCAGCGGTCATGATCCCGGGCACATCTTTCCAAATAGTCACTGAAGATGCATCGAGCGCATATGCCAGGATCGCGGCAGTATAATCCGAACCTTCTCTGCCAAGAGTTGTGCTTTCATTGTAAGGTGTGGATCCAATAAATCCTTGTGTGATGACAAGACCGGAATGATCGAAAGTAGGTTTTACTATAGCCTCTACAGCTGCCTGAGTGGCATCCCACTGAACGCGTGCTTCTCTGAATTCTGAATCCGTTTTAATAAAGCTTCGCGCATCAAGCCATTCATGCGTGATCTTTTGCGAATCCAGGTATGCACTTACAATTTTTGTTGAAGCTAATTCTCCGAACACAATGATCTGATCGTAATGATAATTGTAATTGGGATGAGGATCGTCTTCAAGTATCCAGTTTAATTCAACCCATAGATCATGCAGGTCATTCAGAAGTGGTTTGTCACCGTCAGCCAAAAGACTTTTAGCAATTTCTTCGTGATAGGATTTTAATTGGTCGACTAACAGGGTAAGGCTAGCTGGATCGTTGTAATGAGCTTTGATAATGGCTTCCAGGGCGTTGGTGGTTTTGCCCATAGCGGATATTACAACTACTAATGGTCTTTGAGGAGTGGAATGAAGGATCAGGCTCACGTTTTTAATAGCTTCGGCGTCTTTGACTGATGCCCCGCCGAACTTGTAGACCTCTGGCTGTTTCATGACACAAATGTAGTTTAAGAAGTGGAAAATTGGATTTGCAGGACAGTGGTCTGATTTCGTCGAAAACCGAACTGGCAATCTTCTTTAATTGTCAGATTGGTATTAATGGATTTGAATAGATCTGCAAGGTTTGTAAGCTGTAAGTAAATAAAGTCTGATTTCGTCGAAAAACGAACTGACAGAACGGTTGTTCAGATACTCCATCCCAAAAATCATATTCCCTTATCTTCGTCCTTGTATGAATATTATCAGATCCATTTGTGTGTATTGTGGCTCCTCTACCGGTGTCAATCCTGCTTACATGCAGGACGCCATGGCGCTAATGCAGATCTTTCTTGAAAATGATATTCGCCTTATCAATGGTGGCGGAAATATCGGTCTCATGGGCGTTATGGCTGATGCGATCCTACGGGGTAAAGGATCAGCTATAGGAGTGATCCCTTTAGGTCTGAAAGAAAAAGAAGTGGCCCATCTTGGAATGACCGAACTTCATGTTGTACCGGATATGCACAGCAGGAAACTCATGATGGTCAACCTTTCTGATGCGTTTATTGCATTCCCCGGCGGATTCGGGACCATGGATGAAGTATTCGAAACACTTACATGGGCGCAATTGCACCTCCATCACAAACCAATCGTTCTTTATAATTCTAATCATTTCTACGATCATCTGTTGCGACAGGCAGACCATATGCTGAAGGAAGGATTTCTGAATTTGCATTCAAGATCACTTCTGCAGGCAACTTCAAATCTCAATGAGATCCTTCCTCTTTTGCGCAATTTCAACTATTCAGCTGCTGATAAATGGACGCCGCCAAAAGAGGATACCTTATGAATCAAATGGCCGGAACACAACTTATAGAACCGGGAACTTTCGAAAGCCATAACCATTGGTATCCGAAAGCATTGAATGCAACCATCCACCCGATGATCAATTTTTTCCTGAACCTGGATAATAAACTCATCATCGATCGTTATTGTCATCTCCATCCTAAAGTCAAAGCTTCAAAATTAATGGAGGTTGTTTCATATCAACCACAGTTTTATTGCTGGTCCGGAGCTGATCTTATCAATGTGACCAATGCACGAGGAAAACGACAGATGGTGGTGATTGAAAACAACAGCTGTCCATCGGGTCAGAAATCGATGCCATTAAAAGTGGATACTCTTCACCAGGGAAGCTATAGGGAACTGATTGAAAACTCCTTTCATCCGTATAGCAGAATAAAAAAATTGTCAAAGAATGATGCTGTGGCTGTGCTCTATGATAAAAATATCATGGAAACCAGTGGATATGCAGCGACTATGGCAGATGTGTTTCAACGGCCGGTTTATTTAGTTCCTTTTTATGATGAAGGCGTCAGTGATCACATCCGGTATAAAAATCATTACATCGAAATACTGGATGAAAAAAATAAATGGAAACAAGTCGTTGCTGCATTCCGGTATGTCACACAAAAACCATGGAACCGAATTCCTGTAAATACGAAAACAAGGATTTACAATCCAGTGATAGCATGCCTCGCAGGTGGAAGAAATAAACTGATCGCTTCGAAAGCATACAGTCAGTATAATGGTGAAATAGATCATCTTGGTCTTCAGATCAGGACGCCTCAGACCATCTGGGATGTGCAGAAAGATGAGGTCCCTCTTTGGGTAAAAAGAATGGGCGGACAGGCGGTGATCAAAGTACCGTATAGCAATGCCGGACAAGGCGTTTATACCATCGTCAACGAAAGTGAATTAAATGATTTCCTCAGTCGTGATTATGAATATTCAAAATTTATCGTTCAGTCGCTTATTGGAAATTATAGATGGGGCTCAAAAACTGAAACAGGAAAATTCTATCACCTTGGAACTATTCCAAATGCCAAAGGGGAAACTTTCGTATTTGATCTGCGGATGATGATCAGTGCTACTCCACAAGGATTCAGGCCAGTTTGTGTATATTCAAGAAGAGCAAACACCCCTCTGGTTGACGAAATCACAGATAGTACTTCATCATGGGATATGCTGGGCACAAATCTTTCCCACAAATCTCCTTCAGGTGAATGGACCACTGACACGAACAGGCTCATCCTGATGGACAGAAGAGATTTTAATCATCTCGGCATGGGCCTTGATGACCTGATCGAAGGATATATACAGACAATCCTGAGTACGATTGCCATTGATAAAATGGCCTGCAGGTTGGTGAATTCCAAGGGCCAGTTTAATGCAAAGCTTTTCGCCTCTTTCAATGACGATCCATTTCTCATCCGGGAAATAATGATGGAGGCATGATGCAGAATTTATTGATTGTAACCGATCATACGACACATTCTTCTTCAAATTCGATTTATGAATTGGCTGTCGCATTGACTAAATATACAATGGATGTCAAGGTTTGGGTCTGCTCAAAAGGGATAAAAGAAAATCATTCATTTTTTAATGCAATTTCCGGAGCACCTGTGTATGGGATGCTGATCAATGATAGTTTCTCTTATGATCCGATAGGCCTGAGCTTCGGGCAATCTTCTGTAGCAATCAGGAGAGATGATATTGACATCATTATAGTTCGGATGCCTCAACCATTGGATAAAATTTTTTTACGCTCATTGACATCCATAGTCTCACCGGAAAAAATTGTGAACAATCCGGAAGGCACTATCGAGACCAGCTCCAAAGCTTTTCTTTTAAAGGTGGGTCATTTATGTCCCGAACTTTCACTTTGTCAGAACGCAAATGATGCCATTCAATTAAGTCAGGAAATGGAAATCGTGTTAAAGCCTCTTTATTCTTATGGGGGCATTGGTATTATCAGATTATCAAAAGAATCCGTTTGGGATGGTGATCATAAATATTCAGTTGATGAAATTTCTAAGAGACTTCCTGACACATTATTTCCAATGTTAGCTATGAAATATCTTCCAAATGTTGCACAAGGTGACAAGCGAACGATAGTAGTGAACAAGACCATTTTGGGATCAGCGTTGCGAATGCCACCCAAAGGCAGCTGGATATGCAATGTTGCTAATGGCGGACAGGCTGTACTCGCCAAAACAGACGAAGAAGAACTCCAAATCGAACGTGAGTTGACACCATTATTGTTCGAAAAAGGAGTGATCATGTATGGCTTTGATACATTGATGGCTGATAATGGAAAAAGAGTTTTATCAGAAATCAACACACTCAGTATTGGAGGTCTGGGGCCACTAAGTGAATTGAGTGGAAAGCCAATTTTAAATCAAACTGCCAGGCTATTGTGGGGGTACTTTGAATAATAGGAATATTAATTTATTGGTTTATTAGGCTATAATTTATTCAGTCTTTAGTGCTGTTTGTAATTCATTAAAATTCATGTAATTAGCGACTTTTTGAATAAATAATATTATCGCATTTATTGTGGTGCGCAAATAATTCAATTGCTTCATGATACAAATTATTTGAACTTAATTTTTTCTGATTCTCATTCCAATATTCTTTTCTGATCAATAAATTGCCATTCGCTCTGTCTGCTTTCACATCAATTCGACCCAGGAATTGATCTTTGTACAAAACAGGCAAACAGAAGTATCCGTATATTCTTTTATGAGCAGGTATGTAACACTCCAAAGTATAATCAAATTCAAAAATATCCTTCAATCTTTTTCGCCAGATCACAAGGTTGTCAAAAGGCGACATGATCATCATTTTATCCTTAAGCTTAATTTTCAAATTAAGATATTCAGACAAAATGAAATAATCCTTTTTTTCACTCACAACAACAGGTACAATTTTTTCCTCTTCCTGCAATTGATGGAGTGCTGCATTAAATATTTTGGTGTCACTTTTTCTTAAATGAAGTATCTCTTTTGGAGAAGCTATTCCCTGTGCGTGCAATGTTGTTTTTATTAAATGAATATAATATTCCAACAGAGTGGGCTCATTCGTATCAACAGAATCCGGAATAATCTTCTCAGGCAAATCATATATGCGTTGAAATCCGTCCCGGTGACTTACCATTACATCTCCTTCGAGAAATAATCTCTGGAGCGCCATTTTGGATGGTTTCCAGTCCCACCAGATTCCGCTCTTGTGATTGGATTCAAATTGTCTTGACATGAGAGGGCCTTCTTCACGGATACGTTTCATTACTAATTTCATATCCTTTCTTGAGGAGTCGGGCCACCTGTCCTTTTTATCCCTGAAAACATTCATGACCGGTATACTGAATCTGAAATCCTGCATCGGCAGATATGCAGCGGCGTGGGACCAATACTCAAATATTTTTCGGGTTTGAAATTGTTCTTTCTCCAGCCAAGTCGTATTGTAGGAAGGAATTCTTGTGAATAAAATATGATGATGTGCTCGCTCTATTACCGAGATCGTATCCAGTTGTACATAGCCTAATTGGTTGACCGCTTTAAGGATAGAATTCGGACCTGAACCGAATGGAGTGGATTTAGTCAGGCCCTGAGCATAAAGAATAATCCTTCTTGCTTCTGAATTTTTAAGGGAGATAGTAGTGGTCACAAATCACTTTTATCTAATTCCTTCACTTTGGCCAGGCTGATAATTTTTACAATGGCCCGAATAGCTTTGCGTTTTATCTGGCGTTCCATCTCACGACTGAACTGGATCAGGCTATATTGAAATTTGAGCACCAGATAATCTTTTTTAATATTGACTACGCGAAGAAAATATGAATTCGGTTCGATAAGATGATGGTATTCATTTAGTGCTTCGATCAATTGGTCTTCCAGTTCCTCAATTGAAATCACATGAGATGAGGGTGCTTCAAAATCAATACTGGTTTTCTTAATCTGTTTTTTAGTATAGTTGATCACATCGCTTGTGAATACAGTGCTATTTGGCATAAATATGATATCATCATCCTCATTGAGCAGAGCGGTCTTTGCAATATTAATATCAACTATTTTACCTTTGTGTTCACCGATTTTGACAAAATCATCAATCGATATTTCTTTGCTGAAGCTAATGACAATACCACTGATGATATCGGCGATAAAATCTTTGGAAATAATGGCTAAAGCCGCAGCCACGATAGATACCGTTGTGAATATTTTATAAATCTCAATGCCGAAC
>JBDUDG010000295.1:0-4490 GCA_040003045.1 Saprospiraceae bacterium
GAAGTCCTTTTACTTCTTCCATTCTTGTTTTGGAAATGACCAACAGCCACAATGTTATTTTTTATATCATGATGACTGCGTTATTTTCAAACGTAATTGCCACCGTAGTCAGCCGACATTCCTTTTACGACCAATTAAAAGACCAATTTATCTCCGAAATACACCGAAGTGAGTTACAACAAAGCGGAACGTAAATGAATATGAAATCGAAACTGGAAAGACTTTTGAATCTGACTGGGTGATGATATGGGCAAGGGTGGATGGAAAGGTGAAAAGCTATGAAGCATTTGTTGATACCCAAAAAGTGGCCTCTGCGTTGAAATAACGCTCGGAGACAATAGGTTTATCAGCGGATGTTTTGAGAAAGGAAAGAAAAAAAGGTTCCCGGAATTATTTACAACCTAAGTCAACCTGAGCCTGAGCATCATTGTCCGGAAAGCATTTGCCTGTCAAAGTTTGCATGGGTGCATACCTCGTCATGTCAGGATCATATAATCCATTTTCAAGAAATTCTACCAGGTCGCTTACCTCATCGGAGGTCAGGTGAAGAGGTTTAAAGAACGGGGAAATTTCTGCAACTGGGACATCCGGATTTTCAGGAATCGCATCATTGAAATATTCGACTACGCTTCGGATAGAAGTTTTACTTGAACCATGAAAATAGAATCCAAAATCTTTCAGGTTGTATAGTTGAGGAACTTTGAATTTGTGCATGTCTTCAACCAACCCGGTAAATCCACCTCGTCCAAGATTCCGTTTGTCATTTTGGTCAGTGCGAAAGACATCTAATCCGGTTTGAAATTGATTAAGCACTCCCAATGCGACAAATTTATGAGGTAGTGCATTTAAGGAAGGGCTGTTATGGCATCGGACGCAGCCGGCTTTGCCAAAAAACAAAATAGCACCTTGCTTTTGCTGATCGGTCATCGCGGTATGATTGCCTTTTAACCAATTTTGAAATGGAGCCTCATTAGTCAGGATCGTGCGCAGATATGCTGCTATCGCAAAGGAGCCGGTTAGCCTGGTATATCTTATATTTCTTGGGATTTCAGGAAAGGCTGCATCAAACATCCCTGTATATCCAAGCGAATCAGTCACCGCCCTGTTAATCATCTGTCTGTGCACGGCCAAAGCCCTAGCATTATTCGCCTCCAGTCCCATAAGATCCTGAAAGTTGATTTCTATCAATGTATCCTGATGCCAAACTGATTCAGTACCAGCATTAACATCAAACGAGCCGAAACTGCCGGCCCAAAGTGCATTAGTTATGTAAGTCGTATTGATTACAGCCAGGGGCCTTGCACCCTGAGCATCCACTTCAGAACCCTGGTACAATGGGTTTTTCCCGCGTCCTTCTCCACTTACTCCAAATCCAATACCACCATCGCCAATGCCCTGAAAGCGGCCGGCCGTAAAAGAACGTGAAGGGATGTGGCAGCTACTGCAGGAATAAGCCTGCATGGACACCAGGTATTTCGGTTGTACACCAATTCCTGTCTCAAAAAATAAAAGCTTACCAAGATCTACTTTGGCCTGTGTAATAGGATTTTTGACATCCTGATTGGGTAGCGAAGCATAGTCATCGCTGGATGGAAGTAAATAACCCTCAAGTTTGCCCGTTTTGGAGTGGCTGTTTAGCGCTTCGGTAAGAAGATTGTCCAACGTACCCTCATATTCATATGTACAACCTATATAAAGGACTATTGACACCAGAACCCCCACCAACACAATGGATTTTTTAGAAAGAATTAGAAGGAGGTTATGTATGATTATTTTCATAAATAAAAAGGTGTGATGCAACTTTCATCCTTTGAAAAGATGCCATAAACAAGGTACTTGCCGAAGCAAGAATCAGCAAAAATAATACCTGTATGGTAAAGGAGAAAATTTAATTACCATTTATCCAAAAAGTAAGTAAGAAGAGTGCATCCAATTTGTCACCAGTTGTTGTGCAAATCATCTGTTATGTGGGAGTTATATATATAAATTTCTTCCAAAATATCATTTCAGGGAGCCAATATTTAATTTGGGACGTCTTGACTTTTGAACCCAAATACTGTATATAGCTCTCAGATGAGGCTTGATAGACATTTTTCCATTGTACTTCCATCGATTCCTGGGAGTGCAAAGCAGTTAAAATTTTAGGTGGAAAAGAGTAGCTTTTTTAATACATCCAATCCGGTTTATTGCAAGTAATTAACTTTACCCATGCTGAAAAATTTATTCCCATTTCTTACAGTTTGTGGTTTCCTCATCTCCCAGAAGCAAATTCACGACCAGATTGTAATCAACGAATTCGTTGCCTCTAGTGCAGCAGGTATTACGGATCCGGATTTCGGTGATAAAGCTGACTGGATCAAAAAATGACATTATGGAATATAAAGCATCATTTGATACAATGACGAAAGTAATGTCAGTTGGAGTAATTGCTCTACTGGCTTTTGTCTGCCTGAGATGTGTCAGAGAAATTTTGGCTGCGCAAGGAGACAAAACAACTGTCCTAATACAAAGCGGAATAATAATTTTTCTGGTAGCGGCCATCGTTTTTAGTTATTTATTCAGCGTTGATAAATACCTGATAGAAGACAATCAGCTTGTGATCAAGAGACCCATTGGTGATAAAAGATATTCACTGAGAGACATTGTAGAAGTGCGGGCAATTGAAAAAGGAGAAATGGCCGGAACGATCAGGACTTTTGGAAACGGAGGTCTTTTTGGATACTATGGGAAATTTTCCAATAGCACTTTCGGCTCTATGACCTGGTATACTACCCAGAGAGCCAATAAGGTTTTTATCCGGACGATAAATGGGGATAAGATTGTAATTACGCCGGATGATCTGAGTTTGGTGGATAGGTTGAAAGGGGGAATGTCGAAGATTGAATGATAGCATATGAATAGTATAGTAATGGTCTTCGAATTCGGAAAATGACTCACGAGAAAACCGCGATTCGAACAACCTATTTTAGTATAGTGACTAACACTGTGTTGGCACTTATAAAAGGTATTGCAGGACTTCTGGGAAACTCCTACGCACTCCTGGCAGATGCCATTGAATCCACTACAGACATATTTGCTTCCCTGTTGGTATTATTTGGAATTAAATATGCGAACAGGCCTGCTGATAAAAATCATCCTTATGGACATGGTCGTGCAGAACCTCTAATCACTTTTTTAATTGTTGGCTTTTTAATAACCTCAGCTACTATCATTGCATATGAAAGCATCAGGAATATAGGAAGACCGCATGAGCTTCCTAAAATATGGACCTTGCTGATCCTTGCGCCAATCATTATATGGAAAGAAATATCATTCCGACTGGTGATGAAGAGGGCCCTTGAGACAAATAGTACTTCTTTACGAGCAGATGCATGGCACCATAGAAGCGATGCGATTACTTCGGTAGCAGCCTTTATTGGAATTTCTACTGCTTTGTATTTTGGGAAAGGGTACGAAGCAGCAGATGACTGGGCTGCATTATTTGCTTCGGGCTTTATACTATATAACAGCTATTCAATATTCAGGCCTGCTCTTGGAGAAATAATGGATGAACATCGCTATGATGATCTTGTAATGCAAATCAGAAAAGTATCGCTGACAGTTGAAGGTATAGTCGCCACGGAAAAATGTTTCATACGGAAAGCAGGAATGAGTTATCATGTGGATCTGCACGCCATCGTGAATGCCCATATTTCAGTAAAAGCAGGCCATGATATTGCCCATAAACTTAAAGACACTTTACGAAACGAAATACCTCAATTGGGACAGATACTGATTCATATTGAACCGCATGAATAATACATATAATTTTTCTAAATTTAGACGATAAACGCTGTCTGCATGCCAGCAGGTTTTTAACTTTTTAAATATGAATCCGAAACTGCAGCAATACTTAAAAGTCTTTTTGATCACGGGTGTTTCATTTGGAGCCTTGATGCTTTTATTTGATATCCTGAATGGTGAAGGTCTCAGATTTTGGAGTTCAATTTTTCGTTTTGTCTTCTTTGGCTTATGTATGTCTTTGACATTTGTGACCATCCAAATCGCCAATTTGAAAAAAGCAGGAGTTCAGAAGATTTCATCGGATGACTTTAAAATTATTCAAAAAAGGGTAGTTCAATCAGATATATCCAAAGATGAACTTATCAGCAAATTAAGAGAGGATCCTTCTTTTAAAAAAATGGGTCTCACGGAGATTGGAAATCAAATCCTGCTTAAATCAAAAACTACATTTAGTTCCTGGGGTGAAGAGATTCTAATCAACATTTCCTCCGGTCAAAATGGAATGAATGAATTTGATATCATCAGTAAGCCAAAAATAAAAACGAACATCATGGATACTGGAATAAATTATCTGAATGTCCGTAATCTGGAAAAGCTTATCATGAATCTTGCCTGAAAATGAATAAGTCTGATTTCGGCGAAAACCGAACTCACTGCATTTCACAAGTCGTTTAGAGTCTGATTTCGGCGAAAACCGAACTCACTGC
>JBDUDG010000296.1:0-4489 GCA_040003045.1 Saprospiraceae bacterium
ACCACTAAATTTTAACACTTTAACCAATGTCAGTAAGAATCAGACTTCAGCGTCACGGACGCAAACAAACTCCTCTTTATCACATAGTTGTAGCAGATGCCAGGTCTCCCAGAGATGGTAGTTTCATAGAAAGGATCGGTACATATAATCCTATGACCAGGCCCGCAACCATCGACATCGATCGCATGAAGGCTTATGAGTGGATGAAGAACGGTGCCCAGCCAACCGATACTGTCAATGCAATCCTGCGTTTCAAAGGCGTACTTTATTACAAACACCTTCAAAGAGGAGTAGCCAAAGGCTCTTTTTCTCCTGAAGAAGCTGAAGTTAAATTCAGAGCCTGGGTAGATGATAAAGAATCAAGAATTGAGGCCCGGGTGAAGACTACAGCGGATGAGAAAAAGACCCGCGCTACTCAGATCTCAGGAAATGTCAAGAAGGCTGAAAAGAAAAAGGAAAAAATAGAGGACAACTCGGATGAACTTCTGAATGTCAATCTGGATAAACCTCAGGCTAAAACACCTGTTGAAGCACCAAAACCTGAAGTTCCAAAAGCAGAAACCGAAGTTGCACCAGTAGTAACTGAAGTTCCAAAAGAAGAAACTGAAGTTGCACAAGTAGTAACTGAAGTTCCTCAGGCAGAAGCCGTAGTTCCTCAGGCTGAGACCGAAGTAATTGAATCAAATACAACTGAACCTACCACTGAAGTTTCTGCAGAAAATGATGCAGAAACAGGCGAATAGGATGTGTTTACATATTGACATCCACTAAAGATGTAGGGCTTCTGAAAGGACCAATTTTCAGTAGCCACCAAGACGATATTTATTTTTTGTACACCTGGTAAGCCTATTGTGTCTTACCAGGTGTACATGTATTAAACGGAAATAAAAATTTTTTAAAATGGAAAAGCTGGATCAAAAATATCAGGATGAGCTTGGTACACTGAGGACTGCCATTCAGGATGCTGAATTACTTGCCGTTTACCTGGAAGACGAAGAGGAATCAAGTTACCAGGCATTGAGAGATGCATTTGAACCACAGATGGATGTCTTGTACGAACAGGTCGCGGATGACCATCCACTCCAGCTTACGGCCCTCGAAAGTGCTTTATTGGATACAGATTTTGAAGGATTGTTTTTATCCAGGATTCTTGGATTTAGTGTACTGCGTGGTGAGATCGATGATGAATATCATTACAAACGCCCACAGGACCATTTTAAAGAGGTATTGCTTGCGATTGCAGACTCATCTAATTTTGAGTGGATCAAAGTTAAAATAGGGCAGGGATGTCAGATTGGATTTGCACTGAGTAGCGAGATATGGGTGAGCAACCTCATCAGCCAGATCGACAATAAAAAAGTAAAGCACTTTTTTGAATCAATGATCATCGATAAGTTTCGTTCATTGGCCGCAAGAAAGCAGGCTTATGAAAGTTACTATCGCCAGTTTTTACTGCACAATTATCATTCTGCTGAATTTCCTAAAACAATCTCTGAATTAAAAACACTTTTTTCAGCACTGGAAAAATTAATTCAATATCGCATTAAGCATGGAAAGGTTAACATGAGTCTTTTACCTGACTTTAAAGAATTTCTCAATAATGAAGAATTCAAAAAGCAGGCAGAATATCTCCGCATGCTTGTGTTATTCAGCCGCTATTTTCCGCATGAAAGCCATGAAGCCTGGATTAGGGGCATCTTCAATGAAGCCAGGACACAGTTTCCGGATTTCAACGAAAAATATTTTGAATACCTGCTTGAAATAGAAGAAAAAGGACTCCCACTCGACAAAGAATCCGATCTGAATATTTATAACCTCCTTGATCTTTCCGTTGAAGATGATATATTAAGATATACGAAGTTGATCCAGTCTATCCACCACAAGGGATATATTCATGAGGATGCTATTGAAGCGACACGTACTTTTTATGAAAATCATGAAGGCCTTTCCGATATCAATGAAGCTCTTCGTCAAACGCTCTATAAGCAATTTGAACAGCTTTTGAATAATCTTCCTGTGGAAGATTACCGGACTTTCACAGGTCAGGATCATAAGAAATCAGAAGATGAAGCTGCGAAAGACGATAGCATCGCAAGATTTATGAAGCTCTACATGGATATTTTCAGCAACCAGGAATTCAACCTGCGTTTGAGGGATCTGAGTATGGGTTTTTTGAAGCGTTGCATCCAGGCATTTACGGACAAGCGCAGTGTTCAATACCAGGATGTCAAACATTTTGTGATGGATAAATTTCCGGACTGGGGATTTATGAAAGAGAAAGAAGTTGTTGAAATCTTTAAAACCAGACGCAAAAGAAAGACAACAAAGTCGTAAGATTTTATCTGGTTGCGATCATATCCAGACCCTAAATCCCTTAAAGAGGACCATTTTTGAGTCAGCGAAACAGATTCTATATTTTATTTTTAGAAATCATTCAGAAAAAATCTAAAATCCAAAATCGATTATTGTTTCACCCACGACCCGATCCCCAGCAATCAATCATTTTGTAGTATCCTGTAAAAATACTGGCCTGCAGGCAGTTGAGGAACCTGAATACTATTTGTCAAATCCTTTTCTGTAAATAAAACCTGTCCTAGCTCATCAATAAATTCCACCCGGAGAGTAGCGGGATCAAATCCATTGACTGAAAATGTAAGGTCATTTATTCCCGGATTTGGATAAGCAGAAATGGAGATCAACTGTGTCGCAGGGCCGTTTGTTGAAACAGTGGCAGGGAGCTCGCAGTTCTCGCCGACCCGGATGGCGAATATATCTTCACCTTCATTTTGACCCAGGCCGTCCTTTACCCGATTACCATAAACAATTGCACCTCCACTGTCAAATGATTTAATTCCATAAATAATGTATGGCGTGTCATACCCTAAAAAATGTTGACAGACGATGTTTAAATTGCTATCGAGTTTTGTTAAGGAATAGATAGAGAAATCTAAATTAGGTTGCAAACCGAATATGGCAGTCGCCCACATTTCATTTTTATCTTTGATATCTACTCCGCCAAAAGATGGTAAGAAAATGTCGCCCTGAAAATTATCAGGATATATAATTGCTTTTTTAATGATATGTAACGAACTATCTATAAGCCTGACCTGCATTCCTTCATCTGAACTGGAGCTCGTTTTATAAACCTGTTCAATAATTAGATTTTTACGAAAAGGTTTATGTGTTTGAGATGAACAAAAAATTGGTTCTGATGTATATAATTGCTTCCTATAGTTAAAGCCGGCATCATAGAAATTATAAAGTTTTGCATTCGCAATAAGATATCCATTCCTTGAAAAATCTGGTGATAAATTGACCTCGTAAGGTAAATGATCAACTATTTTTGTCAAAGTATAAGCTGAATCTATTTTAAGGAAAAATTTGCTTAAACCATCATTGTATTCAATACCCTCAATGAATGAATCTTCTTTAAGTCCTTGAATTAAGTTTATAAATTGCATGTGACTATCACATAACTCATAGGAGGAAATAATATCAAGCTGATGAGTGACTAAATTAAATTTCGAGATAACCACCGTCGACAAACAAGAGTCAGATTTTATGGACCCTATTAAATATGCTATATCGCCATCTATTTTAAGGAATTTAGAATACCGGTTTCCCAATCCTTTCAGATTGAATGTATCAAGTATCGTCCCACTTAAAGATGTAACTAAAATATCACTGTAAGTGTTAGCATCCCATTCCTCCTGGGTTCTAAAATGCCGCATTTGGAGAAAATAGAATTTATCATCAATTTGAACCACATCACTTATATAATCGAAGGATGAAGGGTATTCCTGACTTAAAGTAAAAGTCTGCTGGCATCTTACAAAAAGGGGGAAGAAGTATAGAAAAAATAAAATAGGAGTGAATTTCATGAACTCATGGTTTAGAAAGGGGGCGTGTGAAGGTAGTTCCCAAGATTATAAACTTAACAAATGCTGAAAAGCTTAATCCCCGAGGGGGGGTAAATACTGTTAAAATTAATCATAAGATAATTATTTAAAAAGTGAAAAAATATAATTTCAAAACTTCAAAGTTCAGCGGAGAGGCAAAAAAAACTTACTGGACTTTGCAATAAAATTTTGGGTAGTGCAATAATAATATTGAAACGTTTTACTTTGATTTCACACCTAATATACTCATATTTTTTGATATAGTGTTTTATTTTTTAAAAAAAGTGTTGTGTAAATCCGGTAACTACCTCTATGCTAACATTCAATTTGCTAAGGCAGATTACAATTGCTTTTACTACATTTTAGATCAGGAATGGATCATTTAAAAGATTGTTTTTATAAAAGACAAACCGCACTTACATAACGGATTCAGTCCTCGAACCTGCAAAGGAAGATCAGGCATCACGGGGCTAACCTAAGAGATGCAGATTGACGCATTTCCCTCATTTAGTCCAAGTGCCCTTTTTTGAATAAATTAGGGCGTGCAATCACAGAACATAGCTTATTTTATTTTGGATCTGCTCCAGCAG
>JBDUDG010000297.1:0-4480 GCA_040003045.1 Saprospiraceae bacterium
TCTGGCCAGATTTCTTTGAAAACCTACACCAAATATCCAAATGCAAGATCCTCTTGCTTCAATTCAGAATAATTCATCTGGTACTTTTCCAGATTTATCAACAACTGACGATAATCATTTCGAGACCTAACTTCAATCCCAACCAATGCAGGACCTGATTCTTTATTTTGCTTTTTTACATATTCGAATCGCGTGACATCATCCCCAGGCCCCAGGATATCATTGACAAAATCTTTCAATGATCCCGGGCGCTGGGCAAATCGAATAAGGAAGTAGTGCTTCAGACCTTCGTGTTGGAGTGATCTTTCTTTGATCTCCTGCATTCGGTCAATATCATTGTTGCTGCCCGTGATGATGCATACCACATTCTTGCCCCTGATGGCATCAGCATAATCATCAAGCGCAGCTACTGAAAGTATACCTGCAGGCTCGACAACCATCGCATCCTCATTGTAGATCGAAAGTATCGCAGAGCAAATTTTTCCCTCCGGAACGAGATGCATTTCTGTAAGAGATTCCTTGCAAAGCCCAAATGTGATATTTCCTACACGCTGTACAGCTGCACCATCTACAAACCGATCTATCGACGGAAGGGTTACCGGCTCACCTTTGTTCAGGGCTGTCTTCATGGAGGGTGCTCCCTCAGGTTCTACTCCAATTATTTTTGTCTGTGGAGAATGTTTATGAAAATAAGTTCCGACACCAGCGCATAAGCCACCACCGCCAACAGGTATGAAAAGAAAATCGATGTTGGACAGATCCTCAAGGATCTCTATCCCAATAGTTCCCTGACCTTCAATGATTTTGTAATGATCAAAAGGATGTATGTATGTCAGCCGGTTTGTCTCGCAATATTGTTTTGCAGCAATCGCACATTCATCATACGTATCACCAATCAATTTTATTTCGATGAAATGATTGCCGAATTTTTTGGTCTGCCTGATTTTTTGATTGGGCGTGATGACGGGCATGAATACTACACCAGGTACACCAAGCTTGTTACAGGAATAGGCGAAGCCTTGTGCATGATTGCCCGCACTTGCACAGACAACACCTGTCTTGATTTGCTCCCATGGCAGACTACTCATTAAGTTGTATGCACCTCTGATTTTAAAAGAGCGAACCTCCTGGAGGTCTTCACGCTTTAGGTAAATATTCGCTTTGTATTTGCGCGAAAGATTGGGGTGACGAATAAGAGGTGTCCTATTGACCACATCTTTTAATCGAAGCGCGGCCGCTTCAAAATCAAATGTATACCCTGGATAATTTAACCGGGTATTTGATTGATTTAGAATGTTGCTCGTTTGCAAAGCAGGTTGAATGTCTAATTGTATATTATTTTTCAAAATAAGCTTCTTCAAGGCCTGCTTCAACAGATACCGGCTGGTTTTCTGGTCTGAGGCTCCTGACGGTTTTGCCCGCCTGCCACATTTCACTCTCCCGGATTTCTTTTAATTCTGCCTCTAGCTTTTCTCTGTAATCCGGCTTGCTATTGCTGGCAATGGATAATGAGGCTTCGTTACCTGCGGCAACGCTGTCATACAATTCATTAAACAAAGGAAGAGTAGCATCACGAAATCTTTTCCACCAGTCCAAAGCTCCACGTTGTGCAGTGGTAGAGCAATTTGCATACATCCAGTCCATCCCATTTTCAGCCACGAGTGGCATGAGCGATTGCGTCAGCTCTTCGACTGTTTCATTAAATGCTTCAGATGGTGAATGTCCTTTTTTTCGGAGCACTTCAAATTGTGCTGCGAATATTCCCTGTATTGCCCCCATCAACGTGCCACGTTCTCCTGTAAGATCTGAGTACACTTCTTTTTTGAAATTTGTTTCGAATAAATAGCCTGACCCTATCGCAATGCCTAAGGCAACCACGCGTTCAAAGGCTCTTCCCGTAGCATCCTGAAAAATGGCATAACTACTGTTCAAACCCCGGCCCTGTAAAAACATGCGACGTAATGATGTACCGGAGCCTTTTGGTGCTACAAGAAAAACATCCACATCAGAAGGAGGAACGATACCCGTCTGATCATTAAAAGTAATTCCAAAGCCATGTGAAAAGTAAAGCGCCTTACCAGGAGTTAGATGTTTTAAAATGTTAGGCCACAGCGCGATTTGAGCAGCATCACTGAGCAGATAGCAAATGATGGTGCCCCGTTTTGCAGCTTCTTCAATGTCAAACAACGTCCTTCCTTCCACAAATCCATCGCGCAAAGCTTTGTCCCAGCTCTTTGTATTTTTTCGCTGACCCACGATGACTGTGATGCCATTTTCTTTTTGATTTAAGGCCTGGCCCGGACCCTGAACTCCATAACCAATAACTGCTACAACTTCATCTTTAAGTATGCTCTGCGCTTTAGACAATGGAAATTCATCCCGTGTAACTACATTTTCTATTGTTCCTCCAAAATTTAATTTAGCCATAAGGTTTTTCTTTAGTAATGATGGTGATCTATTTTTAAATGGACTCGATTAAAGGGACGTTTGGGGTGATTCAACTTTGAAAAATTTCCCGGTACCTTCCGTAAGCCGCGTCTTTTCTACTTCAATTAATTTATCCACTTGTAGCTTAATTTTCTGAGCCATTTCAGGTGTCGTATGAAGAAGAAAGCTGGCGGCTCCCTTGTGTATATTTTCTTCGAATTCACGAGCATAGAGGTTTTTGATCCTTACCCTGCGTCGGTTGCATATATTAATCATGCGGTTGAGGATATTAAATCCATTGTCTGAAAAGACTTCAAGTGTAAAATCTCTGTTCATGTTTTATTTTGATTTATATTCTAATAGCATGTCACTGACCGCAGCTCCTGTGGGAATCATGGGAAATATATTTTCTTCCTTTTCCACCTTTACCTCAAGAAAAAAGGGGCCATCAAAAGCAAGCATTTCATGCAAGACTTCCGGCAATTCAGCCCGATCAATTACTTTCCTGGCTCTAATGCCATAGGCTTCATTCAGCTTTATAAAATCTGGATTGTTCATTTCGGTAAATGAATATCTTCCTTCAAAAAACATTTGCTGCCACTGACGTACCATTCCGAGGAACTCATTGTTCAGCACTACGATTTTAATCGGAATTTTGTATTGAGAAATTGTTCCCAGTTCCTGTAGTGTCATCTGGAAGCCGCCATCGCCGATGATGGCAATGACCTGGTTTTTAGGAGCGCCGATTTTGGCACCTAACGCAGCAGGTAGCGCAAAGCCCATTGTGCCCAATCCGCCGGAGGTGACATTTGTTCCAGGGTTTTTGTAATGGAAATATCTTGATGTGACCATTTGATGTTGGCCTACATCTGTTACGATTATTGCATCACCTTGTGTGTATTCATTTAGAAGGAAAACGACCTCTGCCATCTTTATTTCACCTGATGTATTCTGACAAGTTTTGAGAATAATTTTTTCATGTTCGTCCTTTGTAAAATCACTGAAAGTTTTGAGCCATTCGGATCTGTCTTTTACCACAATTCGATTTGTGAGCAAAGGCAGAGCTTTTTTGGCATTAGCATGTATTCCGATTTCTGTGGGAATGATTTTATTTATTTCAGAGAGATCGATATCGAGGTGGATCACTTTAGCCTGCTTTGCATATCGAGAAACATCACCTGTTACCCGGTCATCGAAGCGCATACCTATTCCGATTAAAAGATCACATTCATTTGTGTTTTTATTAGGACCATAATTACCATGCATACCCAGATAGCCGACATAGAGTGGATGGTCGTGGGGAAAGCCGGACAAACCCAATAGAGTAGAGGCGACCGGTATATTGCCTTTTTCTGCAAATGCAATAAGCTCATTCGTCGCTCTTGCCAGGAGTATTCCCTGACCCGCTAGTATGTATGGTTTTTTTGCTGCATTGATCAGGATAGCTGCATCTTCTATGTCTGATAATTTTATTTCCGGTTCGGGCTGATATGTTGAAATAGATTTACAATGCTGGTATTGAAAATTTGTTTTCGCAAATTGTGCATCTTTGGTTACATCAATTAATACCGGCCCGGGTCTGCCTGATTTGGCTATATAAAATGCGCGCGAAACTGCACTTACCATATCTTCTGCCCGTGTCACCTGGATATTCCATTTTGTAACAGGCACCGTAATGTTCATGACATCCACTTCCTGGAATGCGTCTGTCCCTAACAAATGAGAAGCTACCTGGCCTGTGATACAAACCAACGGAGTGCTGTCGATCATAGCATCAGCTAGTCCAGTCACAAGATTTGTTGCTCCAGGTCCGGAAGTAGCAAAAACAATCCCTGTTTTTCCGCTAACTCTTGCATATCCTTGCGCTGCATGTATGGCACCCTGTTCATGTCGGACGAGGATGTGCTGCACATCATTTTTGAAATGAAATAATGCATCATAGATCGGCATGATCGCGCCGCCGGGATACCCGAAAATTGTATCCACCCCTTCTGCCAGCAACGAGCGTATTAAAATTTCAGAACCTGACATGATCTCATCAGTACCGACTACC
>JBDUDG010000298.1:0-4468 GCA_040003045.1 Saprospiraceae bacterium
TACTGGTGATATTATCATTTTCGATAATCAATATTTGATCAGCTACCTTAATCAAGTGCAGGTATTTTGCAATTCCTTATACGATCAACTGATCAAAAAACATAATCAGTATATTAAGGGTCATTGATTCGGTTTACGGTGAAAATATATTAATTTTAACCAAACCTATAATATCACCCTATGCCGAGTGAAATCCCAAGGACTTTAGAAACCGATATACTTTCTTTTACCCAGGGACTGCCTTATTGGTCGCAGTTCTTATCGGAAAAATTATTATCCGGCGTAACACTAACAGATAAAGATCATCAAGCCGCTTATCAGTATTTCCTGGAAGATGCTGGGCTGTCTGAAAAAACCGAACGGCCGGACATCGCGATTATCTGTAAGACGGAATCGGGTTATTATAAGGAAGATTTGAAATTGCTGAAAATTTCAGGTGTAACGGGTATCAATGCGCTCGTGCCAGATCAGGTAATGACTTTGGGTCCAAACCTGACCATCGTTTATGGAGCTAATGGCTCGGGTAAATCAGGCTATGTTCGTTTATTAAACAATGTGTTTATTACCAAAGGTGATAAGACTATTCTGCCCAATGTTCATGATACGGGTACGTCTCCGACCAAAGCGGCGGAATTTACTTTTGAATCGGCTGGCGCCCAATCGGTTTTCCGCTATCCGGAAGACTGCGGTCATGCGGAATTTAAACAATTTTCTGTTTTCGACGAAAAAGCAGTACATGCCCATTTGAACAATAAAAATCAGTTCGATTTTCGTCCGGCCGGGCTTTCCTTTTTTGCTGACCTGAACGAGGCTTATAAAACTCTGGAAGAATTGGCCCAGGCGGATATTGATAAGCATGCCAGTAACACGAATTTGGCGGCCTTATTTGATGGAGAATCTAATATTAAAAACATGGTTGCCGAGCTATCGGCTAAGTCCAAGATTGAACACTTGAAGGCGCTGCTGCCTTTTACAGCCGAAGATAAAACTGAACGGACTAAATTAGAAGGTGAAAAAGCGACTTTGACCGCATTGAAAAAAGATAAGGAAATTCAGGATTTAGAACAGCAGCAAACCCTGCTGGCCGGTTTAAAGACTGCCATCAATAGTTTGAACAGATATTTTACGGTTGATCAGTTGACTAAAGCAAACGATAAAATTAAGGACTGCGTTGAAAAAGAACTTTTAGCGGCGGGTCATGATATTGATCAGTTTAAAAAAACGTCGCTCGGCCAGATCGGCGGAGCTGAATGGCGGGCATTTATAGCGGCTGCTGATGTATTTGCCCGTTTGCAAGACAAAGGCGAGCTTAGCTATCCCCAACTGGATGATAGTTGCCTGTTATGCCAGCAACCGCTGACCGGAGAAGCTGCATCGCTGGTGAGCGCCTATTGGGCATTTATCAAAAGCAAGGCCGAACAGGACAGCAAGGATGCACAGGCCGCTTTGGCTACTTCCAAAGATGCGCTAAGCAAATTGGATCTGAATATTTTGCCGAATACGGGTATCTTGTATAAATGGTTATCGGAAAATAAGGCGGCAGAACTGGCCGTTATCACGGCCGAGCTCCAAATGCAGCTTAAACTCAGGGATGCTATTACGGGGGACATTAGCGATAAAAAGGTAGTGAGTTACCAGCCCGCGCAAATCGATACTGCTGTGATAGATACAATCACTGAAGATATCGGAAACCAGATCAAAAAATTAAAAGAGGCTGATGTGGCTGAAGCAATTGAAAAACTTCAAAAACAGATCACTGTATTAAATCACAAGGAAAAACTCGGTGACCATATTTCAACGATAGAAAATGCATTAGAAAATCTGGTCTGGACGGAAAAAGCAGTTAAAGCCAAATCGAAAATCTCGAAACGGGAGATCACCACCAAGGAAAAAGAGTTATCGGGCTTGTATTTTAATCAAGCCTACATAGATCGTTTCAATGCTGAATGTGTTCGTTTAAAAGGGGCATTTGGTATTAATGTGACGCATACCGGTTCTGCTGGCACCTCTTTTCGTCAACTCAGCCTGAAAGGACGGCAACCTTCCGATGTACTCAGCGAAGGCGAACAAAAAGTGATCTCATTAGCTGATTTCTTGTCAGAAACCATTTTATCAGGCATTAACAAAGGAATCATTTTTGATGACCCGGTAAATTCGCTCGATGAAAAACGCAAAAGCCATATTGCCGAACGCCTGATCGAAGAATCAGCCGAGCGGCAAATTGTAGTTTTTACCCACGACTTAGTGTTTGTATCCCAACTAATCACCTACTGCCAGGATAATGGTAAGGAGCACGTTTGTCACTGGATCGAACAGCGTGACGGTAAGCCGGGTTACATCTCACTGGAAAATGCGCCATCCTACTAAAAGGATTACAGGAACCAAAATATACCGATCGCCCATTACACGGCTGCTAAAAAACCGGAATGCTCAGCCAAAGACAGGGAAACCTATATCAGAGACGGTTTTACCAGCCTGCGCACATGCTATGAAGTATTAGTGATTAACGGCCTCTTTAAAAATATTGTTCAGCGTTTCAATGAGCGGGTCAGCGTCGATACCTTAAAGACCGTTAATTTCGACAGCGTGATCAGGGACGAAATATCATCCGGCTTCTATGATTGCTGTAAGTTCATGGAAGGCCACTCGCATAGCGATGGGCTTCCATACCGCAAACCTGAATTGGAGGATCTCAACATCGAAGTACAACGTTATATAACGATCAGGGCAAAAGTAATGGCGAAGCCAAAAGCCTAAAAAAGCTGCTCAAATAGGTCGAGTGTCTTACTCAACCTGGTTCGCCAGCATTTGGCGATCTCTAAACCTATGCGCTCGATTTCCAAAGGTTCTAAGCTGGAAGTTGAATTAACAGGTAAACACTCCCATAAGCCTTGATGTAATCGAATAAAGAAGCGTTCCCTGACAGCAGGGTTATTAACCGAAACAGCAAACTCCGGCACATCCCATTGCGGTGGCTCTTCGACTACAATCTTCGTGTCCAAGCCTTTAATAATAGCGGTGATGAGAAAGGTATTCATATTGATCAGTGTAAAAATACTAATATTTTTAGCAATTGCCAAATGTTTCTTACAATTATCTCAGTTTCACTATCTCTGCCTGTACTGATTTATACCAGCTTCTGAATTTGGGCATTTCTGACGAAACACGTTTAGTGATGAAAAGATGAAATAAAATTAAGGTAAGATTAGCCGCATGTAAAGCCACTTGTTTGGCATCCTTTGGATGTCGAATTTGGGCGATACCTGCATCAGTTCCGTTGGTCACATTACCTTTCACAACATTGTGTCCATGTACGGTAGCTGACCAGGCTCGGTAGAAAACTTCATATAAGCCCTGCCGGCTGATCCGGGTGGCCAGCTGGTCAATATTAGGCGGCCCGCCGAAAAGTTGATACCAAGGAGGATTGTTTTTACCGGTAGCCACTAAGCGTCGATATTCTGATTCCACCTCTTTGTAAACATCCAATTTTAACATGGTTTCGATCAGCGCTGCCTGCTCCACCATCCCGGCAACCGTTATCGGTGGTAAAGCCGGCATGGATTTATCTGCTTTAAATTTTTGCTTTAACTGATGGTTCGCTACGGTTCCTTTCGATATTTTTTCAATAAATTTAAGTTCAGCATGGTAACCAGAAATCAAAAAAGCCAACCCTCTGCGTTTAGTATCAGTTTCCAACATGTATTCTAAATTCATGATGGACTCGAACATCACCCGCAATAAATTTTTACAAGGTTCGACCGATGATTTACGGATTAATATGGATATGGCATCCATATGTTCTAAGATATTCCTGAAGATCAAAAATACCGGCAAATGCTCGTCGCCGCCTTTTGCCCGGTCAATATCCCAGCTTAGGATATGCGTTCCGAAATTGACGATTTCTTCAAGCAGGTTGCCATATTCCGCGAAAACTTCTCCGTGCTCCGGGTGCAGATCGTATATGGGTTTCGTCATGATTTTTGTTGTTCCAGTTTAAAACGCATATTTTTCACCAATATCTCGTGCAGTAGTTCCCCCAACTTATTTACCTCTCCGGAACGAAGGGTAACGGGCGCATCCGGATTGATCTTTTGCACCTGGTTAAAGAGTTGTTCCAAGAAAAAATATTCGAGTTTGTCCTTAATAAGCACTTCACCAAAGCGCCCTTTAAGGAAACGACTGAAGCGCTGGATCTCTGAGCCGCGCATTTGCTGAAAGTGCTGATAAAATTTATCGAAATTCCAATAGGCCAGCAGGGTCTGGTTGTAGTCGTAGTAGCTTTGGATTTTTTCATAAAAGACCTCCGGGGTATTCATGAACTCTTCCAGTGTATCAGCCCGCAAGTGTTTGATTCGGGCTTCATTGATCCCTGTATTGACTTCGTTCAGCACACGAAACAGGTTTAGGAACGATTGGTAATCGGGCCTGCTTTCTTCGATACCGAAACTACTGCTTAGGGTATCGATAT
>JBDUDG010000299.1:0-4454 GCA_040003045.1 Saprospiraceae bacterium
ATAGGGGGGTCACATTGGAACGGAACAGGGGGGTCAAGATGGTCCGGAATCTACAGTTGGATTGCATCATGAAGACAGGACTCAACGTGCAGTCCGTCGCAGCGTTTGCTTCCCATCGAGATGCTCAAACTTAGAATCAAAACTTGTTTTTCACCATACGCCATTTGCGCTTGAGAACTTTCTGCTAGGTCTCATCATCAAGCTCCATTGTGATTTCCCATTCCATTTTCGATCATTCGTATTCAGACCGGATAGAATAAAATCTTGCCTCGCAGTCATTCTCCGCACAAACGCGCTTTGGTCTGGCCATGACAGGAATGATGGCCGGAACAGATCAGCTCACAATACCCATTGATGAAATGGTAAAGAATAAAGTGAGGTCCTTGTTTCTTCAGGAATTGCTTAGTTGTTACCTACACATCCGAACAAACAGAAAAGAACAAGTAACCTGTAGTTACCTGCAATATGTAAGGGGAGTTCACCGTGCTGGGAACTATGGTAAGTCGGATTGTGAGGCTTATCTAATAAGCGTTACATCTCCACTCATTGACATATTGCTTTCTTGATCAGATAATCGATAACGCAGCTTCCACACATAAACCCCAACCTGACATTCTTTGCCTTTGTAAAATCCATCCCAACCGATGGATGAATCATTGGAAAGATAAACTAGATTACCTGATCTGTCGAATATCTCCATTTCCCAAAACAGTGAAGTCACTCCTTCATAAGTACCAAATAAATCATTGATATTATCTCCATTAGGAGAAAATACATTAGGTAAAAATAAATCACAATTGGATGGAATTGTTATAATTGTATCGTATTGACACCCCGATTGATTTGTTAGTAAAACATGATAAGTACCAGGTCTTAGTTCAGTAGCAATAGAAGTCCAACTTTGACCAGGTAATTCTTCAATACTTATTTCAACTTCTCCTGAAACTGAAAAGCCACCTGTAGGTTGATTACATTGTGCAGAGTTGATTTCTATATTTCCAAGGGTGAAATGTGTTTCATTTGAAACATTAACTTCAATTGAAATCTCGCAACCAAACTCATCTGTTACTTCAACGTTATAATTGCCTGAAATAAGCCCCACAAAAAGACCATTTTCATTATTTATATTGTTAATCTGAAATGTTAAATCACTTTCTCCCAGAGCGTGCACAAATATTTCTCCATCACTTGCAGCGCAACTTGAAGAAATAACATCAATATTCTCGATTATTGGTCCTGAAACATCATCGATATTTACTATTGTCGTGTAAGTACAACCATTTATATCAATAACTGAAATAACATGTGGGCCAGAATCAATATCTTGAAAAATATTGCTCGAAACAAACTGGCTTCCATCTATATTAAATTGATATGGACTCACTCCACCAGTAGTTTCCAAAATTTCAATAGTTCCATCCTTTTTATCACAATGTTCTGGTATGGCTTGCATTTGTCCTATTACAGGCGAACCAGCTTGAGCAATAAATACCCCTGAAGTGTCCTTACAACCATCCTCATTTAATACTGTTACAAAATGCATTCCTGAAGTAAGGGAATCATACAAGGGAATATTTTGAAATTCGTTGAAATCTAATGAGATCAAATCATTCATAGACTCAGTGTGAACCAAAATAGATCCATTCGATTCATTGCAAGTTGCATTTGAAAACTCTACGTTGAATAAGGGTAGGCTGTTAATACTAATAATTTGAAAGGAAGTGTCTAAGATGCATCCAAAAGTGTCCACTACTTGAATAGAATGCTTGCCGGATGACAATCCATAAAAAGTGGGTGTACCTTGCTGACCACTAGAATCAAGTGAGTATGAATATGGACCACTGCCACCCTCTAAAGTGATTTCAAAAGAGCCATTTTGGTTATTGCAGATTTCATTTTCAATTTTGATCGAGTCAATTCCATAGGGCTGCTTAGAGACTTTTACATTTATATCAGTTGTGCAACCAGTGAAATCAGTAATCGACAAGAGGTAATTCCCGCTCGCTAACGAATCAAAAAATGGAACTGTAGAATTTATTCCATTAGATAACATAAACGCAAAAGGAGGTTGCCCTCCGGTCGTTAGTATTTCCAACCTTCCATCTTTCATTTCGCAATGCTCAGAAAAAGTTGAAACCATTACCCCAACAGATAATTCCGTTGGTATAAAAACCTCGATTGAATCCTTACATCCTGAAGGTAGTCTTATATACAATGTGTATGAACCACCTGCCAGATTAGTTAACATTGGCTGAAGCTGCCAATTCATTCCGTCTACACTATATTCAGTATTGACCACATTCAATTGATCAGTAATTATGATTTGCCCATTATTCTCACCACACGTTGCCTCGTTTATCTCAATTATAAAAAATGTATCAAGATCAGGTTTGTTAATATGGAAAGTCTCTGACAAATATGTACATCCTTTATCATCCATCATCGTAATCGAGTGAAGGCCGCTCAATACATTTGTAAAGATCGAATCAACCTGAAAAGGTCCATTATCCAAAGAATATTGGATGCCACTTCTTCCTTTTTTGGGGTTAGCTATAATGGTTGAAACATCCAGACATGGATCGCTTTGAATATTAATAGAATCAATACCTAAAGGGGGGAATGAACCCATCCAGGAAGTAAGTGAAGTAAACCCACCTGATTTGAATCCTGGAAACCCTGGCACGTCAACTGTTAAAATTGAATGAAGATCAGGATAAAAATAATCAAACTGCCCAATATTAGAATTTGATACCAAAAACTCTGACCCACAAGAATCGCTTATAGATGCAAGTGATGCGGCTTGTCCATAATCATAGGCAACTATCGTATCATGTTCAATTTGATTTATAGTGTCCACCTTAAAGAGTACTTGCCTATTTGCAAATTCTAATGGCAATTTCCCTACTGCATATAAGGAACCGTTATAAAAATCAAGATCATCAATGTGTGAATAATTATAAGGTAAAAAACTAGCAATTTTGTAAATAGAGCCACTTGTCAAATTATAAGTGATTATCGCCAACTCCTGTGTCGAAGTAAAAATACCGCTTAGATACAATAAACCTTTAAAATCGAAAGTCATTCCTACGGCTTCAAACCCCGGAAGTGTCGTTATCAACGATCTCGCACCTGTTAAGGTATCGAGTGTTGAAAGTTTTGAAAACTCTACACAATAAAGTGTCCCATTTGGATGGAAAGCAATATCCGTTAGTTCAGGAGAGGGGATTCTTACAACATCTAGGACTTCTAGAGTGGTGAGGTTTATTCTTTGAAGATACTTTTGAGTGCTTCTATACCCTAAAAGGTAAACCCATTGTCCAGTCAGATTTGTGAATCCAACAAAAGTTAATAGTAATATGATGATAAATGATCTCAATTGAATTTTTTACTCAATCAAAGTTAAGGCAAACAATTACTTAGATACCTAAAGTGACTGAACTGTTTCTAAATACCACTAGAAAATTCCAGTTTTTAAATGGCCCATGTTTACAGATAATAAATCTACCTGTAACATCATCATGTATAATGTTGATATTGTGATTATTATATATTTAGAAATAAAAATATATTTAAATGTCTTATTTTTTACATTATATACATTAACAAAAATAATAATATTATTAATTTAGCTTGAAATTATTCATCACAAAAATGTATATTTTATGAAAAACTTCTTAAAACTTCTCTTATTCAGTTCTTTATGTTTTTCGATAGGATGGTGTAGCCAAAATCTACAAGCACAAACCCAAGCTTGGATTTATGCTGACTCTATGATGCAAACCCCTACAGGGGAAGCTCTTTATGATTCTTACATGGCTTTATCATCAGATTTTACAGATTCAATTGATATAGCTGCAGGAGCATATTTATCCACTATGACGGAATTTATGAGTGATTGGTATCAAGTAAACCAGCCTATAGATTGTTCTCCTGACCTGACTTTTTCCGATTCCACTTGCTACAATTATCACTGGGGTTTGTCCGATCAAACGGATACGATCTTGCTTGGCTGGGATCTTTTTGATGGTGTTCGAAGAAGGATTTATGATTGTTCAGTTGAGAACTTTAGCTACATACCCTTACCCGAGGGAGCCCGGCCAACTCTTGCAGAAAACTCATCTCCAGGTTATCGATTTAATCTTAATCCTAACGATAATTCTCCTGTATCAACTCTTTTTTCTCCTGGAAGAGAGTTTTCAAACTATCATTCGGTTGAACTTTATATTGACGAACCTGACGTAATTATACCTCAATTGATTTCTAGTACACCACCTTCGGGAAGTCCGTCAATTAGGCTTAATAATGAACATGTCCAATTTCATGTTAGTAAAATGAGCCGTGAATTTAGAGTCGAGGAATCTAACCATACCTATTACTTCAGTTATGCTTTTGTTATGGATGGAGTATCCGCTGAAATTGACCCCCTCCATCCGCTCCAAACTGACCCCCCTGTT
>JBDUDG010000300.1:0-4453 GCA_040003045.1 Saprospiraceae bacterium
GATTAAAATGAGTGATTTCAAAGGCAAAAAGATATTGGTGGTCAACGTAGCTTCCGAATGTGGCAATACACCACAATACGAAACTCTCCAAAAATTATATGCCCAATACGGAGATGATAATTTCACAATCATCGGATTTCCAGCCAATGATTTTGGACAACAAGAACCAGGCTCGAATGATATCATCAGAGAATTTTGCACTTCAACTTATCATGTCACTTTTCCCATGATGTCTAAAATTTCAGTTATTGGTGATGAAATGGATCCAATTTACAAATGGCTCACTTCGAAATCAGAGAACGGTGTCATGGACGCACCTGTTACCTGGAATTTCCAGAAATTCATGATTGATGAAAAAGGGAAACTGGTTGGAATGGTGGCCCCAAAAGTGAGCCCGGATTGTGCGAAGATTGTTAGCTGGATTAGTGAATAGGAAATACAACAAACATTTATGGCACATTCCACACCTTATGAAAACGGCTTTTGCACTCCTCACTATTTTATCGCTGCTCTCAACTCCAAAATCCAAAATGGGAAAAACCCTTCAAGGTGAATATTATCTCCATATCCATGAAATGGGTTCTGCATTCAATTTCACAAAAGATGGCACTTTCGAATTTTATTTTTCCTATGGGGCCATCGATCGTACTGCGAATGGAACCTATTCGATCGAAAGAGATACTCTAAAGCTTCACAGCGATAAAGAGCCATGCAAGGATTTTCCAATAACAAAACAGGACAAAAAAGGAAAGGGCTACACAATTAAAGTGAGCGATCCGAATACTTATCTTCTCAAATATATCAAATGCATGTATTTCGTAGGAGATGTCGAGAAGGAAGTCAGAACCGATGATCAAGGAATGGTTCACATCGATGAGCCACACTGCGATAAGATATATCTCCAACACGAATTATTTCCCGATGTCGCCTCCCTCATCAAAGACACAGATAATGAAAATACTAATTTCGAAGTCACTTTATCTCCCAGTCTCGTGAATGTAAGCTTCAAAGGGATCGACTTCATCATCGACGGCAATTCCATCAGTTGCCTCCCGAATTATTTTATGCCTTACGATAACATCCGATATACAAAAGAGTAAATTGGTTACAGGTAGTTTAATCTCGGAAATACGTATGTGTGTCGCTCCGCTGGAGCTCAGATTTTAGCAGGCATTATTTCTTTAGCCTGTTATATAAGTACACATTTTTTTCTTAGCTCCATAGGAGCGCAATGTCAGTAATAATAGAAACCTAAATCTTTTTTTAAGCTCCAGAGGAGCGGCATATCAGTAAAACAAAACGCAGATGCGCATTCACATGAACATCTGCGTTTTATGACTGAATACTTTTGATGATGATGTATTCCTACAAGACCAGAAGTAAGATCAAAAGTATGACAATAATGGCACCTACGGACAGATATATACCTGTCACTACATGGTTCTTCTTCATGTCCTTCAGCTCATGTCTCAGCGCTTTCCTTTCAGAAGAGCTAAGGTGCTTGAAGTCCATGGCTTTGATTTCATTCAATCTGGTAATCATTGCCTGAGCTTCCGGACTTGCATCTTTGATTTCTGGAATGACTACTTCACTTGGTGTTGAGGGAGCAGCCTGTACGATATACGGACCGGTAATGCTCATTAGGCAAACGGTCATCGCGGAAAAAATTAATTTTTTCATGATGATTTTGTTTAGTTGAGCCCTTATAACAATGCATTTATAAAAAATGTTGAAGAAATTTCAATTAATCGTGAAATCCCTGAAAATAAGGCTTTCTCAATATCTGTTCATTCCTTAAATATGTACATTTGAACTCGTCATCTCACGAGGTTGATGATCCCATTCAATGCTACATCGCATGTTCCTTCCCACCTGGATAAAAGAGTATCAACGCACTGATTTTAAGTCTGACCTCATCGCAGGTCTGACTGTTGGAGTCATGCTCATACCGCAGGCCATGGCGTATGCTATGCTGGCCGGATTGCCACCTATCTATGGTCTATACGCGTCAACAGTGCCGCTTATTGTCTATGCATTTTTCGGCTCTTCAAGACATCTCTCCGTTGGTCCGGTAGCCATCGACCCGATTCTTATCGTAGCAGGCATTAGCGCTTTCGCTCTAGCCGGAAGCGACCAATATATTAGCCTCGCGATCACTCTTGCTTTAATGGTTGGTCTCATTCAATTCAGTCTCGGAGTCCTGAAACTTGGTTTTCTGATTAATTTTCTCTCACACCCGGTCATCACAGGATTTACTTCCGCAGCAGCAATTATTATTGCACTGGGGCAACTAAAGAATTTATTAGGTATAAATATTACCAACAATCAATATATCCAGGAAATCATTCAATCGCTCATCCGCGAGTCGGGCAATATTCACTGGCTGACATTTCTCATCGGTGTTGGTGGAATACTTTTCCTTGTTTTGTTCAAACGTTTTTTTCCAAAATTTCCTGCTCCATTGTTCATGCTGATTATCTCCATTTTAATGGTCAGCATTTTTCATTTGGACCAATATGGAGTGATGATCATTGGCGACATACCAGGTGGGCTGCCAATGCCGTCAATTCCTGTATTAGATATTCCAATATTTAGAAAACTTCTCCCTACAGCTTTCTTTTTAGCGCTGCTGAGTTTCATGGAAAGCATAGCAATCGCGAGAGCATTGCAGGCAAAACATAAAACCTATAAAATCATTCCTAACAAAGAACTCATAGCATTGGGATTGGCCAATACCTTTGGTTCATTTTTTCGTTCCTTTCCAGTGTCAGGGGGATTTTCCAGATCTACACTCAACGAACAATCTGGTGCAAAGACAAATTTATCTGCCATCATCAGTGCGTTTGTGATCATTCTTACATTATTGTTTCTCACACCATTGTTTTATTATCTGCCGAAAGTCATTCTGGCTTGTATCATCATTGTGGCAGTTACCAGGCTCATCAATTTTAAAGAAGGAATATATCTGTGGCACATTGACTGGAAAGATTTCCTGATGATGCTGGTTACTTTTTTAGGAACACTTTTTTTTGGGATCGGAGAGGGTATTGGAATTGGTGTTGGCCTTTCACTTGCATGGATCATATTCGAAGCATCCTATCCCCACTCTGCAGAATTGGGCAGAATCCCGGGGACGCATTCTTTCAGAAATATTCGTCGCTACAAAGAACTTGAAGTACTGGATAACACCATCATATTCCGTTTTGATGCCCCTCTTTTCTTTGCCAACATAGATCGCTTTCGTGAACTGTTGATGGCGAAAGTTTCTCATCGCAGACATCAGATCCACACGATCATCATCGATATGGAAAGCAATAACACGGTCGATAGCTCAGCACTAATGGTTATATCCGATCTGGCAGATGAATTAAAAAAAGATAATATCAGGCTCATATTTACAGATATAAAAGGCCCGGTTCGTGATAAATTTCAAAAATCGGGTTTAACCAAAAAGATCGGGGAGGAGAATTTCTTTATGAGCATAGAGGATGCATTGAATAGTTAACCCCCTGAAAAGGGAGACTGGGTAAATTTAAATCCATTGTTACTCTGCGTTAGATTGCAAATATGGAGGAGGATAAAAATTATGCTTGATTTTAAGGTGGCATTTGCACTATAATGCATGTTAGTTTTCATTTTTCAACCGGGTAAAATGAAAATCAAATTTATGCCCTTCTTAATTAAAAATCAAGTCCCCCTTTTTAGGGGACAGGGGGCGAAACGAAGTCAGCCCTTTTTAGGGGGCAGGGGGTAAACCTTACGTCTTATATTTGCGTTTTACGTCTTGCTTACCTCATTACCTTATGAAAGCTGTTGAACAGATTTATACCGGTTGCCTGGCCCAGGGGGCTTATTTTATTGAGTCAGAGGGCGAAGCGGCCGTGATTGATCCTCTCAGGGAGACACTTCCGTACATCCGGCGGGCGGAAGAAAGAGGAGTCAGGATCAAATATATTTTTGAGACTCATTTTCATGCTGATTTTGTCAGCGGACATGTCGACCTGGCTAAAAAGACAGGCGCTACGATAGTGTATGGACCTACTGCAGAAACTAGTTTCGAAAGCCACATTGCCTATGATGGAGAAATATTTTCCATCGGCAAACTGAAGATAAAGGCTTTGCATACGCCCGGTCACACACCTGAAAGCACCACTTTTTTGCTCATCAATGATCAGGGAAAAGAGGAAGCGATTTTTACAGGTGACACTTTATTCATTGGCGATGTAGGGAGGCCTGACCTTGCTCAAAAAGCTACTCATCTCACACAGGAAGATCTCGCGGGCTGGCTATTCGATAGTCTTCGATCAAAAATATTTCCATTACCGGATGATATCATGGTGTATCCCGCTCATGGTGCAGGTTCAGCATGTGGAAAAAATATGAGCACCGAAACATGGGACACGCTTGGCCATCAAAAGAAAACAAACTATGCCATGCGTGTTGATATGACACG
>JBDUDG010000038.1:0-15115 GCA_040003045.1 Saprospiraceae bacterium
GTTTGAAATAGTTTAAGGTTCATTGGTTTTCAACATTTAAAAGTGAAATAATTAAGGATATCGGGATGAAATGGACGGTGTGTCATTTTATCTTACCGTATATGTCTCGAGAGGGCCAAAACATGACCGTTTTTTTCATCTTTTTTTTAAAAAGTTGAAATTTTAGTTTTTGCACTTTTTTCAATACCCTTGACAGGACATCATATACCTCTTCTTTTTTCATTCGCCTGGAAGGTATGATTTGAATATCAACCAGAAACCACCATTGGCAAAACAGAATACCATCAACCTCAATCATCTACAGTTATTTCGGAACTTCACTTTAGATTGTTCTCTTCATTTTGATGTTTCCATATGTCAGTCAAACTTATTCCTGCATGGATCTTTCTTATAGTCAGCCTGTGTCTTGTGCTTCCACTATTATCCCAAACTGACCAAATCGTTTTTAATCGCCTCAGTGACCAGGAAGGACTGCCAAATAATCTTGTACGGTTAGTTTACCAGGATCGGGAAGGCGTTTTATGGATAGGTAGCTTTAATGGTATTGTCCGGTATGATGGTTATTCCATGCGTTCTTACCATCATAACATTCGGGATTCTACCTCAATATCCGGAAGTGTTATCCTTGCTTTTTATGAAGACTCTCGGGGAAGACTATGGATTGGTTCGCATGGCAAAGGGGTGGATGTCTCCAATCGGGATAAATCATTGTTCAAACGCATCCATCTAATAGATAATCCTACGGGAACAAAAGGGTTGAATGTTCTGGATATTACTGAAGATTCGGTGGGACAAATGTGGATGGCTACTTCAGAAGGACTTATTATCGTAAAGGAAGATAAGCGGGGTTTTATCCCCATCGATTTAAAGAAGGAGTTCGGTGGTGCCATTGCCTGTGATTTTCCGGTCAATCCTACCACGGTCATGACCGGCATAGATGGCAAGATCTGGATTGGAGCTCAGAATGGGCTTTATGTGTGGGATCAATCAAATCATACGATGTTGTGCCCTGAAGATTTCGATGGTCTGTCCCCTGGACCGGTAGCAGGCATTTCATATGACCGCATTGGTCGTGTTTGGATCGGCTGCCCAAGTAAACATCACCGTTTGTTTTATGAAGATACTTCTTCGGGTAAATTCAGATCCTTCACTGGAATTCCCTTTGATACTTCTTTCAGTGGAGGCGCTTTCACCTTCGATCTGGATAATCGCCTTTGGGTGACTGTATTTGGCGATCAGGCCTATGGTTATGATTTTCGGGATTCGACTGTATTCCTGCGCAGTGCACAGAATAGCGACATCAGTTTTGAACGGTTCATCCGTGCGCCGTTTGTAGATCTTTCAGGTAAAGTCTGGTTGCCATGTGAAGCTTTGTATACATATTCATATCCGAAAGGTTTTCAAAGCTATCATCATCCGTACAACTTTCCTCAATACTCATCTTGTTTTTTCGAAACAGCAGAATTTTTCTGGATTGGATATCGGGAACAGGGTCTCGTGCGGTTGAACAAGAAAAGTGGGGAAACAGAGTATTATTCTTCAAAAAATATCGGCAAATTTTATCTTCCTTCTGACCTCATTGTGAATATTCAGCAACTGAAGAATGGACACTTGATTTTGTCTGGATTTGATACGATCATGGTCATGGATACTTTGGGCAATATGCTCAATTCATATCGTGTTGGAGGTACGAATCGCTTCATTTTCCAGGATTCCAAAGATCGGATATGGATCGGTGGTATAGGTGGGATTCACTTGTTTTCAGAAAAGAAAGGAATACTCAAAACATATGTATTATCAGCTTTGAACGGCGATACGAGAAGCTTCGTACAGACTATTACCGAAGATAAAGATGGAAATCTTTGGTTTTGCAGTGGAACCAAGGGTCTGACAAAATTGAATCCCGATACTGAAGAATTACTTGAATTCAGACCTGTTGAGGGTGACACGACTTCTCTGCCCAGTGGCAATATTCAGGACCTGGATATTGATCAGAATAATATGCTTTGGCTCGGAACAGACGTTGCATTGGTGAGTTTCGATCCGACGACCTATCAAACCAAATCGTATGATAGATCCTTCGGAATCAGTAGCGATTTTATCTCGTCTGTAATATGTGGTCGGGATAAACTGATTTGGTCTTCGACATTGTCAGGTATAAGTTCATTTAATCCTGTGACTCATCAGTTTGTCAATTATAGCGCTATTGATGGTTTATCGAATACGGACTATGCCATTAGATCCAGGTATTATAGTAGAGATGGAATAATTTATTTTGGGGGGAAAAATGGTGTTGATTATTTCAATCCATCGAAGTTGCGATCCAATCCCACACCCCCGCTGATGTGCCTGATAGCTTTCAATGCCGTGAATAAGGGCATAACAAAATCCTATACACCTGCCGATGATGATGTAATACGCCTTTCTCACGATGACGACCTCATCGAAATTGAATTTGCCGGAATTCATTTCAGTGATCAAAAAGAAATAAAATACGAGTACCGCATGGATCCTATTCATAATGATTGGATTGATATAGGATTTCAGCATAACGTTTTATTCTCCAATCTTAAACCAGGTGATTATGTTTTTCGTGCCAGGGCAGTAACGCCTGACAATATAAGTTCTAAGGAAGACCTGATAATACCTATCTATATAGCGCCACCATTTTATCAGACCTCCTGGTTTAGGATCCTTACTTTGATGATTATCGTGGGCATGATCCTCTTTTATATCAAATACAGAGAAAGGAATATAGACAGAAAACAAAAAAGAGAATCAGAGGTCTCCCGTAAAATAACAGAGTTGGAGAAACGGGCATTGCAAGCTCAGATGAATCCTCACTTCATCTACAATTCAATGAATTCAATTCAACAATTTATGATTGTGCATGATGTTGAAGGCGCCATGAAATATCTCACAAAATTTTCGAGGATACTTCGGACGGTATTGAATATGTCATCACAAAATAGAATTCCATTATTTGAAGAAATTAAATTAATTGAGGACTACCTGGAGCTTGAAAATATGCGTTTTCCGAATAAATTCACTTACAGCATTCTTGTATCTCCGGAACTTAATATTCACTCTGTTGAAATACCACCATTTTTTATTCAGCCACAAGTTGAAAATGCCATTCGGCATGGTTTGTTAAAAAAAACAAGCCCCGGGCATCTGGCCATTGAAATAAAATCAGATAAAGAGCATCTGTTGATAAGTGTTGAGGATAATGGAATTGGCAGAGAAGCATCCATGTCCGCAAAATATCAGGATGCTGTCTCACATGATAGCAAAGGATTGTCTATTGTCGAGGAGCGTCTTAAACATATGCATTCTGACCACAGCCATCAACCTTTTCGGATTCTGGATTTATATGATCCAGCCCATAACCCAACCGGCACCCGTGTGGAAATAATATTACCCATTGATTAACAAAATATAGATATAAAATGAGAGCAGTCATTATTGAAGATGAAGAGCGAAGTCGACTGGTATTGCAGAATTTATTAGCGACATATTGCCCTGATGTGGAAGTGGTCGCGACTGCCGATTCGGTTGCAACGGCTTTGGAGGCATTACATACATTTCAACCTGACACACTGTTCCTCGATGTGCAAATCAATGGCGGGTCCGGCTTTGATGTATTGGATAAAATGAAAGACGTAAAAGCTGGTGTGATATTTACAACTGCTTATGATCAGTATGCGCTTAAAGCATTTAAGTTTAGTGCTATTGATTACCTGCTCAAACCCATTGACATAGACGAGCTAAAATCGGCTGTTCAGAAAGTTTTGAATTCAAAGAGCCAGGTTGAAAATCAATACAAAATTCAGAATTTACTTTCGAATCTCAAAAACCCAAAAGAAGATCCTGTATTGCTTGTCTCCACACTGGAGGCGGTTGAATTTGTCAGGATAAAAGATATCATTCGTTGTGAAGCTCAAGGCGCATATACGCAACTTATACTTAGAGATCATAAACCCATTTTGGTCAGCAAGATCATCAAAGACTTTGAATTTTTGCTGCTTGATTATGGCTTTTACCGGGTACATCAATCTCATCTCATCAATCTCAAAGAAGTCCAGAAGTTTGTAAAATCAGAAAATTATCTGCTCATGCGTGACGGGGCACAAATACAACTCGCCCGCAGCAGGAAAGATGATTTTTTTACTATTCTCCACAAGGTGCAATTGTAAGTAGTCCGGTTTTCTATATTATTAAATTTTATCAACATCATCTTCAGGAATTTCATAATCCTGTTGATGAAATGAATTTGTACAGCACTTTCTCTCTCCATTATATTTTTTTACATCTCTTCAGAGGAAGGCATTCATCAACTCAGGCGCTCCTTGCATTCAATCCTTTATACCGGATATCAAATGACGCCTTGCCTTTATTCGTATTTCCTTCTCTTCGTATTATAACTCTATTGCTTAACCTCTTTAGGTTTTGCTCATTTTTTAAACCTTTCATCATGCGATTCATCTTTAAAAATCTTAGTTTTTATTTTTCGCTTTTGTTGGCGATCTGGAACCTATCCATAGCTGCTCAGCCATCAAACGACGATCCCTGTGGTGCCACAGAACTATCTATAGAAAATACAGGCGTTTGCGTGCCTTCTACTCCCTTGTCGTGGACCGACGCTACAGCTACTTTGGATTTTCCTGCCCCTGCTTGTGCAAGTTATTTGACAGGAGATGTGTGGTTTAAATTTACTTTGACGGCACCTGGTGACATTTTTATCACCACACTTCCGGGTACCGGATTGAATGCGATCGCAGATGGAGGTATGGAATTGTATTATGCCGATAGTGGTTGTAATAGCCTTTTTTACCGGTTGAATTGTAATGATGATTCGGGTCCTGGCGCAATGCCACAAATCGCCTTGCCTGCACAAGCGGCGGGCACTTATTACATCCGGCTATGGGATAATGACCATAAAACTTCTGCAAATATCGGAGGTCTTTGTGTTGCATCTTCGCCAGTGTCTGCTGATACTCCTAATGATGATCCATGTAATGCCATCGAATTAACCGTGATGAATGGAGATACCTGTATACCAAATAATCCTTTTGTCTGGTTGAATGCCACTGCAACACCAGGTCTGTCAGTTCCTGATTGTGGAAGTTATAAGACAGGTGACATTTGGTTTTCTTTTACCCTTACCGACACGTCTGATATTTTTATTTCTACTACTGCTGGCATGGGTACCAATGCGATTACAGATGGTGCTCTTTCGATATACGCTGATAATGGGTGTGATGGAACGATGACTGAATTAAGATGCCAGGATGATAGGGCAGGCGGTGGTACAATGCCTGAACTCATTGATCATGCCAGATTACCCGGACATTATTTTATTCGTTTCTGGGATTACCTTGACAAGGTTTCGGGAAATATCGGTGGTATTTGTGTTTCAGCACAACCGAGTGTCTACGTTCCTGTGCTCAACGATGATCCCTGTGGAGCTCTTGAATTGACTGTAGTCTCTGATACTTCTTGCATCCCTGATAATCCTCAATCATGGGTGAATGCTACGGGTACAACCGGAATCACCGGATCTCCTTGTGGATCAGATATAACTGCAGATGTATGGTTTAAATTTTCTGTCACTGAAGCATCCGATATCTTCATTACCACTTCTGCCGGAACTGGTGCTGGAGCAATAACGGATGGCATTATGGCTCTATATTCTTCTTCAACCTGCTTTAATAATTTGTATTTTCTGTTCTGCGATGATGACTCAGGTCCCGGACGGATGCCACAGATTCATCAGTACGCCTTACCTGTAGGTGAATACTATATTCGTTTTTGGGATTCTTCCCTCAATATTTCCGGAAACATTGGGGGTGTTTGCGTCGCTTCAAAACCCACCATTTCAATGGTTCCAAATGATAATTGTTTTTCTGCTTTGCCCTTTCCGATTCTTCCTGCCGATGGATCGTGTTCTACTGTTTCTGTGAATACGGAAAATGCCACAGGATCATCCGATGTGGTATGTGGGGGTATCGCGGATGATGATGTATGGTATAGCTTCATCGTTCCGGCCGGCGTGACACAGATTTCTTATAGTATTACACATGATGGTCAACCTTCTGCCCAGGTGATGCGATTACGCAAAGGAAATTGTGATGTACAAACGAATGTAGGTTGTTATTACAGTGCGGATGGGATTATAGGCGGATTGAACAGCGGTAGCCAATATTACATAAGAACGTTTTCAGTCGGCGCGGATACTTCGGCACAATTTGATATTTGTCTGCGTGCTGCTTACCCACCGATAAACGATGATCCGTGTGGTGCGATCACACTTATTCCTGAAGAAAATGTTCAGGGCTGTATGTCCTCCACTCCATTATCGTGGCAATATGCGACGGATTCAGAAGCAGCAGGCAAGCCGGGTTGCGGTAGTTATTCCACAGGAGATGTTTGGTATAAATTCGAGTTGACATACAAAGCAGATGTTGTCATCACCAGTTTTGCCGGTACGGGTAGTGATGCAATTGTGGATGGCGCTATGGCTGTTTATAAGCAAGGAGAAGATTGCAATGATCTAATAAGCCTTGGTTGCAATGATGATGCATCAACAGAAGAATTGATGCCGGCACTTTCAGATTTTGCGGTGTCGCCTGGTATTTATTTTATTCGGTTTTGGGATTATTATGCCTCCGTTTCCGGCAATATTGGTGGAATATGCATTGCTATCAATCCGACCATTTCAACCGAAGAGAATGATCAGTGTGATGGTGCACTCCCTTTTCCGATTATTCCGGTGGATGGGTCCTGTTCTGTGGTACACGTCAACACTGCAGGTGCTACAGGTGGCGGCAACGCATCCTTGCCGGGACACAATGATGATGATCTTTGGTATTCTTTTGTTGTGCCTCCGGGCGTGAACACGCTCTTGTATGATATCACCACAATTTCCGGCAATATCCAACATGCGCTATGTGTGTATGATGGATGTGAGGGCGGCATTAAATTGAATTGTTTTTTAGCAGAATCCGGCAGGATCGACCAGCTTATAGCGGGCAACACTTATTTTATACAGGTGTATACCCCCGAAGCTAATGCTACCTCAGAATTTAATCTCTGCCTGAAGATGCCTCCTCCTGCACCATCAAATGATGAATGCACCGGGGCTATATCTTTTCCTGTGATTCCTAAAGATGGCTCATGCGTCCCGGTTTCAATGAATACTACCTGGGCCACAAGCTCAGAAGTTTTTTCATGTGATGGTGTTCAAAATGATGTGTGGTATACATTTGTTATGCCGGTAGGTGCAGATGTTCTTTTTGCTGAATTTATTTCTACCGGTAATCCATTTGAAATAGGATTTGAATTGTTTTCCGGTCAGTGCGGTCAGCTCCTATCTATAGGTTGTTATGGCGGTCACTACCATCAAAGTCTTCGGCTTGATGATCTTACTCCCGGTCAAACATATTTTTTACGTGCCTACACTTCTGACTCCAGATTATTTGAATTTGGCCTATGTCTTAAATCTCCCGGCGTAGTGCCGGTCAATGATCTGTGCAAAGATGCCATTCCCTTCCCGGAGATTCCTGTGGATGGGAGTTGTGCTACCATGATAGCGAATACAAAAGGGGCAACAGGTGATTATAGTACACCTTGTTATGATGTCATTGATGATGATGTTTGGTTTTCATTCGTTATCCCTCTTGGGTATACGCGATTGATCGTAAGTACGACAACACTATCAGGAGATGATGCTACCGGCACTGTACTATATGGAGGAGATTGTGATCATCCCGAATTTCTCGGTTGTCAGCTTTTTTCTGAGTCTGTTTTTTCCGGTCTTGTTGGTGGTGAAACCTATTATCTAAGTGCTAGTACGCTGTTTCGGGATGTGGAAGCCACTTTTGAAATTTGCATCGCACTTCCCCCTCCTCCTCCTTCTAATGATAACTGTGCAGATGCCATACCGTTTCCTGTCATACCTGAGAATGGAGATTGGTCGCGGGTAGACGGGACTACATTTTCCGCCACCAACTCAGGTCCGCCGGGATGCAATGGCTACCCGGATGATGATGTGTGGTATTCGTTTGTGGTTCCTGTTGGTGGAGAGCGATTGTTGTTCAGAAGAACAGATTATAATTCACTGGTATATCAATTGTTTGACGGCGATTGTGATAGTCTGAATATGGTGGATTGTTTTGGCACAACGAACGGACGGGGCGCTTTTTATAATTTAATTGAAGGGAATATTTATTATTTGCGTGTTTATGATTCAGATGCATATGGACATTCAGATTTCACATTAGAATTAAGTGTACCTCAGGTTCCACTGAATGATTTTTGCTTCGATGCGATTGCTTTTCCTCCTATCCCTACTGACGGAACATGTGTTTCCTTGTCCGGCAATACTGTCTGGGCTACTGACTCGGGTATTCAGGGATGTGGTAATGATATTAACCGGGATGTATGGTACGAGTTTACGGTGCCTGATGGATATACAGCAGTCATCATTGATAATACTGTTGATTTTGGGGATGGTTTTGAAATACAGTTGTTTGGTGGAAGTTGTGATGCATTATTTACACAAGAGTGTCTTCAATTGTCAGGTCGTGATGATCTTTCAGGGCTGGAGCCCGGAGGTACGTATTGGATACAGGTCCTTCCGGAGGGAACATCGGCCTTTACATTATGTCTGTCCGTCCCGCCGCCGCCGCCTGAAAATGATAACTGTAACAAAGCGTTATTGATTACAAGTAATGCGGGTGTGTTTTCAGATCCCGGAATACAGACTACTGCCGGAGCAACCGATTCGGGTTATCCCATATGTTTTCTATATGATGGTTCAACTGCTACAAAAACGTATGATGTTTGGTACCAATTTGTCACGGATCAGGATGGGGGTGATGCTACTGTGTGGATTGATTTCACTGAACAAGATCTGAATGGTTATCTCTTTTCCAATTTCAATATACAGGCTTATGAGGGAACGTGCGAAGATTTTAGTACCCTTGCCTGCCTCACAAACGAAAATTATTCATATGGAGCTAATGACACCTCGATCGTGCTTAACTTATACGGACTGCTACCAAATACAACATATTACTTCCGTGTATTTCCAACCTCCTCCAGCGGTAATTATGTTCCTGTTGATTTTAAAATCTTTGCATCAGGTTCGGCATTGAATCCCACTACCGGCACAGTGGATGCAAAAGATAAAATCACTGAAAATCTACTGCATATTACCAGTATCTATCCCTCACCTGCAAGCACCAAAGTGACAGTACTCTGTAGTACGCGGCAATCTGAATTAGCTGAAATATATGTCTCAGATATTCTTGGCCACAGCATCCTGAAAAAAGAATTCGCTATGAAGCAAGGAGATAATAATATTGATATCGTCACGGATGCATTTCCTGCGGGACTTTATGTTGTGTCAATTGCTTCGCGAAATGGCCAAGTTGCTTCAAAGCGGTTTATTAAACAATAGAAGATCTAATAAAGGCTGAACCTTGAGAAGAGATAGGGGTATTAAATAAAAGGAAGAAAGCATATCAACCAGGCAGTAGAGACGTCGATTTATCGCGTCTATAATGCTTGGTTGAGGTCGGGAGCGGATTGGCTCGCTGCGCATTGCCGATCCGTAAAGGGTGGCCCGACACCATAAAAAAAGGCAGCAGAGACGTCGATTTATCGCGTCTCTGCTGCCTGGGTGAGGTCGGGAGCGGATTCGAACCGCTGTAGCAGCTTTTGCAGAGCTGAGCCTAGCCACTCGGCCACCCGACCATAATTCTTCTCTTTAGAAGGTCCACAAATATAGCCCTTTATTCAAATCATCGTTCCTATTGCACGATACAGCTTCCGGCCATGATCATTTGACTGCCGGGTAATTCCTGAACCAGGGTTGCCCCGCTGACTCCGTTGTTTTGTACGATGGTGACATTTTTCAAGGTCAGAATTCCTGAATTATTGATAGCCGCCCCTGTAAGTGAGGTGCCGGACTTAAGGGTCAGGTTATTGATCTGGGACGTTGTGTTACTGGGCACCTCAAATACCCGGGTCCCCGATGTAGAAATACTTGTGTTCGCACCTAACGCAATGATGATCACATTTTTATTAATCGTCAGCGGAGTGCTTCCAATATCAATGTTAGTCCCTGAGAGTGCTGTGCTTATTTTGATTGAATCCCCATTGACAGCACAGCTTAAGGCCGCAGCTAGACTCCCTGACCCATTCCCGCTTGTCTGATTCACGATCAGTTGACAAGATGGTACGCCACACACTTTAATCCCCCAGGAATTAAGGCTTCCCCCATCCTGATCTGCAACATCCTGCACTTGAAGTGTCCATATTCCGGAAGCACTTATGCCATCAAACGTTGTCATCGGGTTATTGGGTTTATAGATCAGTCCATCAATAGGTGGACAGGGCCAGTTGCTATTTGCCGCTTCATCATCAAAGTTGATGTTGAAATTATCCTCATTGTTACATGGCTGGTTCCAAAACAATACTTGTGTTGTATTCGGTGCAATCAAGGTAAATTTTAAATCATGCACCCACGTATGAGTTCCGGCAAGACCTACGACATTGAGATCAGTAATTGTTAAGGCCGAAGGAAAAGTTAGTGACGAATTTATAGTTGGTGTTCCACTGGCAGAAATGGCCAACGGAACATTGGTACTCATCGTCGTGACACAGGTAACTGTTGTAAATGCAAAAGTCTGACTCCAATTACCCGCTCCGCATCCGCTATTATTTGCCCTGATCCTCCAAAAATAAGTTGTGTTGGACGAAAGCGCCATTGAGAGTAAAAGCTGATCTGTAGTTACATTCCCGTTTTGAACTATTGAGCTAAAGCTAATGTCAGTCGCAATTTGATAATCATAACTTGATGCGCCAGCAACAGAAGACCAATCTATAAGAGGGGTTGTCTCAACATTATTCGCCCCATTTATTGGACTTGTCAGGGTTGGTGTTCCCGGTGGTATAATGAGTGTGATCGGGAAATTTATATCCTTGGTTATTGCCATGCTTGTGCCTCTTACAATAGGAGTGTATGTTCCTGATAAGCCTGCTAAATTGGAAACAGTAAGTATGCTTGAGTTGCCAGGAATTACAACTTGTGGCGAAAAACTAACATTAGCTCCCGGCGGTGGACTTAGAAGAGACAACGTAACCGAACTTGAATAACCTAAAATTTGTCCTACCATGACAGTAGTTTGGACCAATCCATCATTACACTCTGTAATCGAGGTGGGATTTAATGAAACTGTGAATGTTGGCGTGGCTTGAACAATTGCGATGTTAGCATTATTGATATCAAAGAAAATATTATTGGATGCTTTAATCATGAATCTTGCTGTTGTGGTATTTCCAACCGGCACCGTAATTGTAGCAGAGCCATCATTCGGCTCATTTAATGATAAGTTGGTCGGGTACGTATTGCCTCCATCATAAGATAAAAGAATATCGACATTGGCACAACTTACTGGTGATGCGGTCGTATTCGCCACATTCCAGGTGACAGTTTGGGCCGTGCCACCATACCATGTCGATCCTGAATTGTCAGAGGTCACTAAAAAAGGACCCGCAGAAGCATTTGTAGTTATTATGATATTATCTTCTTTCGTACAGCCGGCTATGTTATGGTAGTCTCTTACTGTAAGCCGAAAATTCATGGTTCTGGCTACGGATGGAAGCACCTCCCATGCAGGTGTTACATTCGCAATTATATCCGGTAGTCTTGGGAAATATCTTTGAGGGGAAGATGTTGGTAAGAAACTCCTGAACATAGGTCCATCCACATCATTCGAAGTGGGTGGTTCGGTTGAAGTGGTCTCAAGATCATACTCTTCCCAGCAATATGTAAGTGGGTCGTTATTCGGATCAGTAGCACTACCCGTTAGAACAAATGGTGTTGATTTAGGAATGGTATAATCAGGAGTGGCAACCACAACCGGAGATGTATTATTAAGTGTAATAAGTGTTGCACAACCAGAACCTCCACCCGTTGAAACAAAATTTCCTATTTCAAGTAAGCTTCTTGCATGAAAATATGCATCGCTATGAGGTTGGACATCATCTACACCACATATCCCTGCATAAGCCATGATTGTGGTACCACTGCCTACTTCATATGCAGAAGATGCGGATCTGTTTCCGCCCCCACAACTTGAAGCTATAGAGTTGAATGTATGATTTGCCCCAAACTGATGCCCCATTTCATGAGCCACATAATCAATCGTAAACGAGTCTCCTACAGGGCTACTAGTGCCTGTTACACCTTTAGCTTTACTGCCGGATGAACAAACACAACCTAATTGTGCCACTCCACCTCCCCCCGTGCTGAAAACATGGCCTATATCATAATTACCATTGCCAATCACACCGTCGCATGTGGTTTGATTTTGGCTCAACATGATATTATTCGGATTTGTGTTTGTGTACGGATCCGTAGTTGGATTGTAATAGAATATCTGGTCTGTATTTGCTACGAGTATTAATCGAACTGTAATATCCGCTTCATAAACCTCATTCACGCGATTGATCGCAGTAACTACTGCAGACAGTACCAATCCTGATTGTGCGGAGGATGTAGCCCCAAAAAAATTGCTGTATTCCGCATCAGCAGCCTGCGCTAATCGATAGCTTCTGAACTGACAGTCACCCTGCCGTTGATGAATCTGATGCTCATCTATCTCTTTTGCTTTTTCAGTAACACTGCAAATCCAGGATTCATTTGTTTGATAATCTTTTCTGAAATAAACGATCCTGTCAAAAAGATCATTCCGCTGATAAGGATCAATGTAGGTCATCCCGGTTTCATCGCGTATCACAGCCCTGAATCCACTCTCTGTCCAGTCGGCCCGTACAGTCCGATATGGATTTGAAACGGACTCTCCAATAAAGGTTCGTATGTCCGGATAATTTTCTGCAAGCCCGTTTTCCATCATGTCATACCGCTGCATTCTAAATATGTCTTCTGTCCCGTCTGCAAGTCCGATGACCAAAAGCGAAGTACTCGCAGCTAATGGCGCCTCTGATTCTTTCGGAGAGCTCCAGAGTATTTCTTTAGTCAGGACAAAATCGGTGGTATACAAAACAAATCGCTGAGGGATAATATCTCTTTTCCCCTGGTTAACTATTAAATTCTGATCAGTAACCGTCCAGGTTTGGGCTATCCCGGTCGCTGCGAAGCACAAAGAGATGATCGGGAAAATAATTTTGATCAAACTTCTCATGACTGTTGTTTTAAAATGAAGAGAGCTGTTTTTCAATTTAAGGATCAGGCATGATTTACTTCAAACGGAAGCTTTCACTTCAGTTCTCATGCGTTCGTTTTTGAGTCGGGGGCAGCACCTGGGGAAGCAGGTGTACAGAGCAGTAAAAAGCGAAACGTAAAAATAATAAGATTTGTACTTGCCGCCTTAGAAATTTCGCACTAGAATCTGGTCTCCAGATAGTGTGGTAGCATTGCTCTCCATGTAGGCCAGTCATGGGTCATATCAGGACCCCAGACATCCAGCTCATGCGGAATGCCCTTATGATTCAATAGTGCAGAAAAGGTCCTTGATGCTTCAGGACTTTCATAGTCGCCTGAACCTGTCAGGATGTGAATGTGATTAGCCCGCTGAAGTTTTGGAAGGTAGAAGTCATCATTGAGCTGCTCGAGGTAATGCATTGGGCTATTGAAATAAACATCCTCATCCCAGTATCCATCTGTATAAGAAGTCAGGTCATATACGCCACTCATGGCAATTGTCCCTGCAAAAAGATCAGGCCTCCGGAAATACATATTTGCAGCATGTAATGCCCCAAGGGAAGCTCCGCAGGTGATGATCCCCGTGTCCTCACTGGTGTTATGCTTGATATATGGCACAACTTCTCTGGCTACATATTGATTGAATTGCTGATGCCGGATGGCCTTATGTCGGGGATGCATCTTGCTATTGAGCCAGCTTTCAGAATTGATGCTATTGATCGAAAAGACCTTGACTTTGCCCGCGCTGATATACGGCTCTATTGCGTCCAGCAGAAGAAATCGCTCATATTCGAGATAATCGGCTGCAGCTGTCGGGATAAGAAGCAATGAAAATCCAAAATGCCCATATATGGCGATTTCCATTTCCTTATTGAGTGACGGGCTGAACCATGAGTCTAACTGTCTTTCCATTTGGTTTTTACGTTTGAGCCCCTAAGATATTTATGATTTTAGATATCAGTAGGGACCAAACTATTTTAAAGTAGGGGCAAAACCACTATTCTTGCCTCATGAATTCAGGTCTCAAGGTCATAGCCCCTGCTTCTGTCTCCAATCTGGCTTGCGGATTCGATACCCTGGGCGTGGCCATCAATGTAGGCTCAGACGAGATAATAGGGAAGTGGTCTGACATCCCTGGAGTTCGCATCACTGAAATCACCGGTCACAAAAAAGAAATTCCTCTTGCAGTAGATAAAAATATCGCTGGTATCACTGCTCAGGCATTGCTCAAACATTTAGGTGAAGAAGGGCGAGGACTCGAATTAAAAATAAATAAACTCATACCCGCCGGCAGCGGCCTTGGAAGTAGCGCCTCAAGTGCCTCTGCCGCCGCAGTTTTAGTAAATGAATTGCTCAATCATCCCCTTGAGAAAAGAGATTTAATCCCATTCGCCATGGAAGGTGAGATGACGGCAAGCGGATCACGTCATGGGGACAATATCATCCCGGCACTGATGGGCGGATTGATCCTCATACGCGACCTCAACACCTGTGACTACCAACGCATTTATACTCCTCCCGGGCTATACATGGCGATCCTGCTGCCTGAAATCATGATCTCAACAAAATCAGCCAGGAATATTCTGCGGCCGGATGTCCCTCTTCATGATATGGTCACACAGTCTGCAAACCTGGCCTCTTTTGTCATCGCAATGAACCTTGGTGACCTTGATCTTATTCGAAGATCAATGGTAGATATCGTCATAGAGCCACAACGCAAACATCTTATTCCGAATTTTGACGAAATTCAAAAAACAGCTCTGGGTATGGGCGCTCTTGGATGCAGTATCAGCGGTGCCGGCCCCGCGATTTTCGCACTATGCCAGGAGAAATTGCAGGCCACAGATATCTCAAATGAAATGCTCAATATTTATTCTCACC
>JBDUDG010000039.1:0-15092 GCA_040003045.1 Saprospiraceae bacterium
ATGAGGGATTGGCTATAGGTCGTTGTGAGGATGGACTCATCATCCAGGTGAGAGGAGCGGTTCCGGGTGATATGGCCGATGTGATCGCTCTTGAAAAACGCAAAGGGATGTACATTACAAAAGTGACATCACTTTCAACCCTCTCAAAAGATCGGGTTGATCCGTTTTGTTCGCATTTTGGTGTTTGCGGAGGATGCAAGTGGCAGCATATGGATTATGATGCCCAGATCCGATACAAGGAGAAAAAAGTTCATGACGCCTTTCAGCGTATCGGTGGCTTGGATACTTCGCTTATCAGATCCATCGTAAAAGCTCCTGCTGAGCGATACTACCGCAATAAGTTAGAATTTACAGCATCAGACAGAAGATGGCTTACTGATGAAGAGCTCACCAGACAAGATGAGATTTTCGACAAGAATGGAATTGGTTTTCATCTTGTAGCTGCATTTGACAAGGTGCTTGATATACAGCATTGCTATCTGCAAGCCGATCCATCAAATGATATCCGCCTTTTTATTAAAAATATATGCATTGAACAAGGCTGGCCATTTCTGAATCTGCGGAATAAAACCGGTTTCATCCGGAACATTATCATCCGCAATAATCTGCGTGGTGATGTTATGGTGATTTTGGTCGTTGGTGAAAATGAAAAGGACCGGATAAAAATGATGGTGGATGCCCTTCGTCAAAAATTTTCGCAAATTGTTTCTATTTATTCCTGCTACAATCACAAAGTGAATGACACGATCAATGATCTGGATCTGGTCCACGAATTCGGTGAGAATGGACTAATTGAAAAATTAGGATCTACCAGTTTTACTATTGGACCAAAATCATTTTTTCAAACAAATAGCACCCAGGCATTTACGTTATATAATCTGGCAAAAGAAATGGCCGGACTAAAAAAAACGGATAATGTTTATGATCTCTATTGTGGCGTAGGAAGCATTGGGATATTTATGGCAGATCAGTGTAAGCAAGTCGTAGGAATAGAACATATAAACGAAGCAATTACAGATGCCATTGCAAATGCAGCACTGAATGGATTGACCAACGTTCGTTTTGTGACCGGTCAGGTGGAAAAAATAATGGACCCCGTTTTTGTAGCGGAATATGGAAGGCCTGATGTCATCATCACAGATCCGCCAAGGGCAGGTATGGTGCCCGCGGTGATCACGCACTTATTGGCTGCTGCTCCGGATCGCATCGTTTACATCAGTTGTAATCCGGCCACACAGGCAAGAGATTTGAAGATGTTAAGTGATGAGTATGAATTAATTTCTGCCATTCCGGTTGATATGTTCCCACATACTCATCATATCGAATGTATCGCTTTAATGAAACACAAATGACGCAACCATCTGATTCATTTATTGAGAGATTTGCTGTTGAGGTCAGGTATTATCGCACACTTATGGCCGAAGCATATGACGGGGTAATCAATGAAGGCGTTTCAAAATATCCGGTTTTCGTTTTTCATAAACAGGATATCACTGTGGGATTGCCTATTGCTGACCGACATGTTATCAAGGAAGACTGGTCAGTGAATGTTTCCACTCTCGAGGAATTTTATATCAAGGGCCTGGTCACTATTGAAAAGATCGAACAAATCAAGACCAGGGTCGCCGGAACTCATCCCCAGTATTGTTGTCTGGTGCTGGGTGAAGATAAAGGGAGCATCATTTTTATTCCCAGAGAATGATCCCATCCTAATTGAAAAATTTGCATTCCGCCAAGTGTCAAAGTTGCATTTAGTCTTAAACAAAGTAACTTTGGTATTCACCTAAAGATGATCTTTCATTTCGTGGTGAAAACATATTCAGTAGATCTTTTATATGAAATCACAGATAGGCGTAGTTGGCCTGGGAATAATGGGCACTGCCCTTAGCAGGAACATTGCGCGTCACGGATTTGCTCTTTCTGTTTTCAACCGTCATCTTGAAGGCTTGGAAGAAAATGTGGCAGCACGTGCCGTAGAAGCATACGACGAGTTGAAGGATGCGCAAGGCTTTGATGATCTCAATGCATTTACACGCAGTCTTGATTCACCGCGTATCATTATTCTCATGGTGAATGCAGGAAGTGCCACAAGTGAAATGATTGCTACGTTGATGCCGCTCTTGGACAAAGGCGATGTCCTGATCGATGGTGGAAATACACATTACCTGGATACGATAGAGCGCGAACGAATTCTGAATGAAGAAGGAATTCATTTTTTGGGTTGTGGAATTTCGGGAGGCTTAGAAGGGGCCTTATATGGACCTTCCATCATGCCAGGAGGCAGCATCCTAGGTTATGAAATTGCGTCCCCCTTTTTGAAAAGTATTGCAGCAAAAGATCTCAATGGCCAACCTTGCTGTACTTATATAGGACCGGGAGGAGCAGGCCATTTCGCAAAAATGGTACACAACGGAATTGAATATGCCGAAATGCAATTGCTGGCTGAAGTATATTCATTGCTGAGATGGGCTGTGGGACTTACTCCTGATCATATTGCAGATGTGCTGTCTGGGTGGACCAAGACAGAAGCGGCAAGTTACCTGGTAGGCATTACTTTAAATATTCTGCGGCAAAAAGAAAATGATCAGTGGGTGATTGATTCTATTCTGGACAGTGCGGACAACAAAGGCACTGGCGGATGGGCTGTGCAGGCTGCCGCTTCATTTGGAATTCCTGCGATGATGATTACCGCATCACTTCATGCGAGATATCTTTCTGGCCAGCGTCATATCCGAATTCATCTCGATGAGATCACGCGTGTGCAAAACAAAAAGAATTCTTCCCTTGGTACAACGGATCTGTTCAATGCATACCAATTGTCACGGCTGATTAATTATCATGAAGGCTTTGCCATTATCAGGGCGGCATCTTTAAAGTATGGATGGGATATCAATCTTTCCGATCTTTCCGCGGTCTGGACCAATGGTAGCATCATTCGTTCTGCCATGATGAACCAGTTCACCTCGCTTTGGGCTACCTGGGATGATGAGTTAATCCTTCATCCATACATCAAGGGGCTGATCACTTCAGGATGGTCCAGCTTACGCAGGATAACCCAGGTGGCTTCGTCAGAAACCTTGTTTACGCCCTGCCTGGTAGCCGCTTCTCAGTACATTTCTGGCGCTTCCTTACGGTATCCTTCTGCCAATCTTATTCAGGCCCAACGTGATTATTTTGGATTTCATGGCTTTAAAAAAATTGGGGACCGGTCAAATACTGTTTATCACTTTCCCTGGAAAAAGGACTAATTCAGGACTTCGACGTAATTTTACAAAATAGATTCAATTTCGGGTATGGTAAAAACAGTGGGTCAGGACGACCCTGACATCAAACCTTCATTACGGAACAGGAGGAAAAACATCTGGAAGGAACGGGGACTTTTCCTCTTCAATTTCCTGAAAAACCCGATCAGGAACGCCTCCATAATACCCAGTTCAAAAATAGCCAGCAGCGCCATGATGAATGGGATCAACTGGGAGAAAATCAATACTATAGTGGAACTTGGCCCAGGGAGTGGAACTTTTACAAGGGAAATCATCGCACGCTGCAAACCAGAGACAAAAATTGTCCTTGTAGAACTTGAGAATTCTTACGTCGAACTCCTTCGGAAAAAATTTGGAAGTAGGGTCCAGGTTGTTCATGCGAGTGCGCATTTGTTCGAAGCAATTCTGGTTGATCTTAAATTACCAAAAGCCGATCTTATCATTTCGGGATTGCCATTCCTTGCAAGACATATGAATACGCTCATCTTTAATTCGGTCAGGCATCAAACAGATAAAGGCGCCATTTTTCGGTTTTTCACCTACATGCCACCTATTATGAAATTGGTTTACAAAGGAATTAATTTGCGTAAAGTGGCTTTCGTATTTAAGAACATACCTCCGATGTGGGTCTATGGCATCAATTAAATCTGGTCATGCATCAGCAGACTAAAACCTGTTCGCACATCTCCTTTGTCCAGGTAAGATTTCGCGAGATAATGCAAAGCGTTATGAAAATCTTTTTTCGTCAATATTGACCTTACTTCAGGTAATTCAATCACATTTTCGATTTCTTCAGCTGTTGGAAAATCAATCATACCTGCTAATTTTCCAAGATCATTTCCGGTAAGGATCGGACTTTGTTTGATTGTGATCGGCAGGACATCATAACCAATCGATATGGGCAAATACTCCTGAACGATGGTATGGATCGCAGGTCCGCTGCACCGCACATAATACGCTCGACCCATCCGGCCCATGAGATCTATTTTGTGCGGATCTATGCGATTACGCTCACCCAGGACATCTTTTGAAATATGCATCCGTACGATTTCGCAAATGATCAAATGTCCTGCACCCCCTTTATCTCCCAGCGTAATGACGTCTTTTACTTTGCATTCCATTTGTGAAGGCGATTCAGCGACTCGAAATGGAGCTACAAGATCTGAAGCAAGCGGAGTAAGACCTGTTTTATCAAATTCACTGACCTCGTTTGGAAATTCAACAGAAGCCACTGCCATTTGTCGTACGATGGCATAATTGACTGCATTGATGACGCACTCACCGGATATCCGGATATTTTCAAGAGTATCCTTCGTAGTGTTATTGCTTCCTCTTCGATTACTTGAAAAAACTACGATGGGTGGATTGGAACTGAAGGCATTAAAAAAACTATATGGCGCAAGATTTGGAATTCCATTTTCATCGAGGGTGCTCACGAAAGCGATTGGCCTGGGAGCTACACTACCCAGAATGAATTGATGTAGATCTTTTTGATTGGTTTCCTTTGGATCAATGGTGAGCATTTCCATGTTCTACTTTTTTATTTCGAAAGATACAAGCAAGAATCTTTTTTAATCATTTTTGCACTTTATCTGTTAGGCTTGCACATGAAGAGTATGTTAATGACGATTGGTATTAGTCTTTTATTAGTGATTGGATATTATGCAGGAAGAGCATATTTTCTGAAGCCACATCTGGTTCAGGGACAAAAAGCTTCGGACATCACGGCGCAGTTAGCAGATGGCACGCTGTTTACGCTTTCTGATTTGAAAGGCAAGTATGTGCTTCTCGATTTTTGGGGAACTTGGTGCGGGCCTTGTCTTCAGTCCCATCCGGCGCTGGTCCAGCTGTACAATCAGTTTCATGGTAAGGCCTTTAAAGATGCCTCTGATTTCGAAATAGTCAGCGTGGCGGTAGAGGCGAGCGACCGTAATTGGATTCAGGTTATCAAAACAGATGGGCTCAGGTGGCCCTATCATATTTTAGCTTCACACCTGTTCGAATCCCCCGTTGTAAAAGCATATAATGTAAAGCAATTGCCCACAAAATTTCTCCTCAATCCTGAAGGTATTATCATCGGTGTGGATCCATCTATGAGTCAGATAACCAAGGTTTTACAATCAAGGCTGACTAATGGTGATACATTGAAGACTAAGTAAAAATCCTGTCGTTTTTGTATTATACCTGCCTCAAAGGATGATAATCTTGACTTCCGCTGTCAAATTGGCACAAATGAGCCATATGGCAGTACTTTTGCTTTCTAATTGGATTCGTTAAAAATTTATGCAAAGACCTGTTTTAATTGACAAAAAATGACCCGAGAACATTCAGAACATCATAAAAAAAATCACAAGCATACGTCTGACGAAAAGGAAGATGAAAAGCTTTTTGATTTTAACAAATCTTTCCAGGATAGTCCGGAAGATGCCCCAACAGATCAGGAAGAGTCGACTGCAGTATTAGAATCGACTATCTCAGAACTCAAAGAAAAAAACCTTCGCCTGCTTGCTGAGTTTGAAAATTATAAGAAGAGAACCGTTCGCGAACGGCTTGATCTTCTAAACTCGGCATCAAAGGAGTTGATAGTCTCCTTGTTACCTGTTCTTGGTGATTTCGAAAGAGCCATGAAATATTCGGAAGAATCGACTGATGATCATTTTAAAGAAGGAGTTCGACTTGTGTATAATCGGCTTTTTAATATTCTTCAATCCTCAGGTCTGAAAGAAATGGAAAGCCAGGATCAGACGTTTGATGCGGAATTCCACGAAGCCATCACCGAAATTCCGGCTCCGGATGAAAGTATGAAAGGAAAAATTTTAGATGTTATAGAAAAAGGATATTTGCTGAACGATAAGATCATTCGTCATGCTAAAGTGGTCGTCGGGAAATAAAAAAGAAATATGAGCAAACGTGACTATTACGAGATACTAGAGGTAGCGAAAGATTCGGATGATGGAGTGATCAAAAAATCATACCGCAAAATTGCTATGAAGTTTCACCCGGATCGCAATCCTGATAATAAATCTGCTGAAGAAAAATTTAAGGAAGCTGCCGAAGCATATGAGGTGCTGAGCGACCCTGACAAACGTGCACGCTATGATCGCTTCGGTCACGCCGGCATGAATGGTCAAAATGGATTTCAGACCGCAGACGGAATGACGATGGATGACATCTTCAGTCAATTTGGTGATGTGTTTTCAGACAGCCCATTTGAATCTTTTTTTGGCAGTCGTACCCAACAAAGAAGCACAGGCCAGAAAGGAAGCAATCTTCGGATCAAGCTTACACTCACGCTTGAAGAAGTCGAGGCAGGAGTAAAGAAAACCATCAAGGTCAAAAAGAGAATTAAGTGCGCAACCTGCAAAGGAACTGGCGCTAAAGATGGTGCAGTTAAAAATTGTCAGACATGCGGCGGAGCAGGCGTGGTGCGACAAGTACGTAGCACTTTTCTTGGCCAGATGCAGACGACTACACAATGTCCGAATTGCCACGGTACAGGTTCAATCGTTGTTGAAGCTTGTCCTAAATGTCGTGGAGAAGGACGAACGATTGAAGAAGAAACTATTGATATCGATATTCCGGCGGGCGTAGAAGATGGAATGCAACTTTCCATGCGTAGCAAAGGCAATGCCGGCATCAAAGGTGGTCCTGCGGGTGATCTTCTGATCGCCATTGAGGTAAAGCCACATGCCGATCTGAAACGAGATGGCAATAATCTTGTATTTGAATTGCACATCAGCTTCCCTGAGGCTGCCATCGGTACATCAGTTGATATCCCTACCTTAAGCGGACCTGTAAAAATTAAAATACCACCTGGTACGTCAAGTGGAAAAATATTCCGGCTGAATGGCAAAGGATTGCCTTCCGTCCAGGCTTATGGAAAAGGAGATCAATTGATCTATGTCAATATCTGGACACCGCGCAAGTTGTCAGATGATGAAAAGCATATCCTTGAAAAACTACAGCTCTCCCCTAATTTCAAACCGCAACCCAGTAAAACTGAAAAGGGTTTCTTTGAACGAATGAAAGATTATTTTAATTGATCAGGTATTTATTCATTGCGCTTATCTTCCTGGTGAGCATGTCTTCCTGTAAGAGGGGTGTCATCGCCAATGGAAAATGGAAACTGAATCATCGGGAATGGATCACCGGCGAAAATAAAACCATGCATATAACTGCCACTGATACCACGCAGGCTTATGTCATGGATATCCGCATTGATCACAGTAAGAATTATAAATATCAAAATCTCTATATCCGGTTGTTGACAACATTTCCTTCAGGAAAAAAAATCAGCTCGATCACTTCGCTTGAACTCGCGAATCCTGATGGGTCCTGGTCCGGTGATTGCTCAAGAAGCACTTGTTCAGTGACACTTCCACTTCAGCCGGGCTTTACGTTTCCGGAAATAGGAAAGTATCAATTGACCATTGAACCTTATATGCGGGTCGATACTATAAAGGGCATCAAACGAATATCGCTCGTATGCCGCAAATTCGAAAAATAGTTTCCATCAGTGAGGATTCCTCCATCCGGCTTTTTCCGCATTGGGTGATGCGAATGAATCAGCTGGGCAGCGAAGGAATTCCTTTTCTGTTTGTTCTCGATTTTGATCTTACATCACCGATGGTGCTCACTTTTACTGAGGCGGATGAACGCGGAATACGATTTGACATTAAAAACAAGTATTCTGTACATGAATCTTCTGCTGAAATAAATAATATTTCATGGCAGTCATATCCTGTATCCATTGAAAAATACCAGGTTGGTTTTGAAAAAGTAAAAAAAGCGATCCAGGCCGGTGACACCTACTTACTTAACCTATGTTATGCTACTCGTTTGACTGGCATTGCATCTCTTGAGGATATATATAATTCAGCGAATGCGCCATATAAGTTGTGTGTTGAAAATAAATTTGTGGTTTTCTCTCCTGAACAATTTGTAGAGATCAGGGATGGTGTGATCAGTACGTTTCCGATGAAAGGAACCATTGATGCAGGGATTCCTAATGCCACACAAAATTTGCTGGACGATATCAAAGAAAAGGAGGAGCATGCCACTGTAGTGGATTTGCTGCGAAATGATCTGAGCATCGTAGCAAAAAATATACAAGTGAAGCGATACAGGTATATAAGTGAGATCAGGACTTCTGAAAAGAATCTCTTACAGTGCAGTTCAGAAATCACAGGACAATTGCCTGAAGATTACAGGAGTCGTCTGGGAAGTATCTTTTATTCACTTCTCCCGGCAGGTTCTGTTACAGGTGCGCCAAAGAAAAGAACAGTGGAGCTCATTAGAGAAATTGAACCCCTGGAAAGAGGATTTTATACCGGAGTTTTTGGAGTATTTGATGGAGAGAATCTCGATAGTGGTGTTATGATCCGAATGATAGAAAAAAGAGGAGAAGAATATTATTATCGCAGCGGTGGTGGCATTACCTACCGAAGTGATATGATGCAGGAATATCAGGAGATGATCGATAAGGTTTATATACCCTGTTAGCCCCTAAATCCCCTGAAAGGGGACTTGAAAATCCTCAACTTAATTAAATTAAATTCATGAGCTTAAATCAAATAACTAAAATTAGCCCAATCTTGTAATAAGTCCCCTTTAGGGGATTTAGGGGTAAAGCGAAGACATGAAACAATTTCTGGAAACAATCTGTATCCGTGATGGTGAGCCGCAACATTTGGAATGGCATCAACGACGAGTAAATGCAACACTTCAGAATTTTTATCCTGTTCATCATCATGCATGGCTCCTGGAAAGTTGTCTTGATGTTCCACCAGAATTTCAGAAGGGTTTGGTGCGTTGTCGAATTGTATATGATGTCCACGTTCTGTCCATTCATTATTTTCTGTACATACCAAAAATTATTAATTCCCTGAAGGTGGTAGAAGGATCAGCTGGAATGGACTACCGGTATAAATATTCAGACCGAACAACAATTGAAGAGCTTTATAATCTGAGAGCTGATGCAGATGATATCCTTATTATAAAGGACGGGTGGGTGACGGATACCTCAATTGCAAATATTGCATTCCATAAAAACGGAAGATGGTATACTCCAGTAATACCTTTACTGGCAGGTACAACATGGAAGCGACTAATAGTTACGGGTATTTTAATTCCTAAACCTATTCATCAGACAGAAATAATGTCCTTTGATTTTTTCAAAACAATTAATTCTATGAATGATTGGGATCAAAGCCTGGCTTGTCCTGTTTCAAATATCGTGAGGGGTGAGGTGTGAATCGTAAGGTATGAGGCGTTATTGATTTTCAGTGCAGCCAGGAGGCTGCGTGCATAGTAATTAATAAGAGAATGACTAAAACGCGGAGTCGAGTCGGATCGTTACTCTTACGTGCTTACGATAGGATGAGTTCATCGTATCTGAAGATTACATCAAGTCCTTTTGCCTTGAAATAATTTCTTGTTTCTTCTTCACTTTTCTCTGATGTCGCAAGGACGAAATCACCACCCCATGCACCTAAGGACTTGACACATCCCCAGTAATCAGAAAACTCATGGCTCTGTACGGTAGGTAAGCCGATAATCTCTGATACAAGCGTCTCATGTTGGCGGACTAAAGATTCAAACTCTTTGAGAGAGCTTGCGGCATTGATACTCTCGGTAAGTCTTGAGACTTTATCCACCGAACCATTTAGGCTAGCTTTAGACTGATGATATCGCTTCAAAGCGTCGCGGCTATTTTGTTTGCGGCCGAGATAGACAAGAAATAAATTTTTCTTGAATGACGGATCAAAATCAGCTCCGTCAATATGGAGCTCATCTTCCAGGAATTGATACAATACAGGTCCTTCGGCATCAGCACAAGCGATGTCATATCCTGATCCGCCGAAAGTATCGAACAATAAAATATACGGATTGACCTCTGCCCACTGTGCTACACACCAAACTAGGGTCGAGCTACTGCCGAGACCCCATTCGCGGTCAAATTCTAAATAAGTATCAACAGTGTATTTGCGCCATTGTGAAAGGAATTCTGAATTCTGGCGGCATGCGGCTTTTAGGAGTTGTTGGATGCTGTTGGCAACATCTTTGTCGGTGCAATCGATACATTCAAAAGCCATCAGGTCAAAACTTCCGGAAAACCAGAGCTGACCTTTCCTGTCATACGATTTCCAGACGATTTCGCTTCCTGGTCTTTCATTGACGTTCATGGACTGACCAAGCTTACAAGGAAGGGCGAGGGAGATAGCACCATTTAGCACCAGGTACTCCCCAGTGAGGAGCAGCTTTCCATTTGCTTTATAGTGGCGCTTTGTAGGTTGTTTTGTTTGAATTGCCATGAGCCGGGGGGCAAAAGTAATATGTTCAAAATTATACTTTCATATACATGGCTTTCGAGGCCGCTTTTCGACTGTATAGGTTCTAATAAGTGAAAACACATCAGCAAAGGCTAACGTGAAAAATCAGGCTTGGAATGGGACAAGATATATACTTTTTAATTATATATAGGTTTTCTATATAAATATTATTCCCGCAAGCAGGTTTTACACTTGCCGGCAGCCTGCTTCTCTGCCTGTACTAAACTTAAAAATCAACGAACTCCTGAGAAGATCTTGTTGTTTACATTTGACTCCACTAAAATTTTTTTGAGGAGAGTTATTTTGAGATTTATATCAATATGACCTTCTCCGGTTTTTCAAAACAAGCCATTCCATCATGACCTACGATAATTTTACGATCAATGCCCAGGAAGCTATTCTTGCCGGACAGCGCCTTGCAGCCAGCCTTCAGCAGCAAACCGTGGATACACCACATATGATCAAGGGTATCCTCGAAGCCAGCGAAGACAGTGCAAAATTCATCTTTCAAAAAGTGGGTGTTTCTATACCTCAGCTGGTGAAAGCCCTTGACGAAACCATCCAGACCTATCCTAAAGTCACAGGTTCGGACAAACAATATCTTTCAGATCACAGCAACAAAGCTCTTGCGGAAGCGAAAAAGATTCTCCCTGAATTTGGGGATGAATTTATCTCCACGGAAATCATGCTTTTAGGCATCCTTCAGGGCAATAGCAAAGGAGCCCAGATACTCAAAGACCAGGGAGCTACTCTTGAAGGCCTCAAAGCTGCTATCAAGGAACTTCGAGGCGGCCGTCATGTGACCGATCAGAATATGGAAAACCAATACAATGCGCTGAAAAAATATGGTATCAATCTAAATCAACAGGCGCTGGATGGACAGCTTGATCCGATCATAGGTCGTGATGATGAGATCAGGCGTATACTTCACATCCTATTGCGTCGCAAAAAAAATAATCCAATCCTTATCGGAGAGGCAGGTGTCGGTAAAACCGCTATAGTGGAAGGCATTGCATGGCGCATCGTGCAGAAAGATGTGCCTGAGAATCTTCTCTCCAAAAAAATCTTTGTGCTCGATATTGCTTCTCTTATCGCCGGCGCGAAATTCAAAGGTGAATTTGAAGAACGTATCAAAGCCGTCATTGAAGAAGTGAAATCATCAAATGGTGAAATCATTCTGTTTATTGATGAAATTCATACACTCATCGGCGCAGGCGGAGGAAGTGGCGCGATGGATGCAGCAAATATCCTAAAACCTGCTCTGGCTCGTGGTGAACTCAGAACTATTGGAGCTACCACTGCCGACGAGTACCAAAAATATTTTGAAGAAGATAAAGCACTGGTAAGACGTTTTCAAACAGTTTATATAGATGAGCCTTCTGTAGAAGATACCATTTCCATTCTTCGTGGTATTCAGGATAAATACGAAGCCTATCACAAAATTGAAATTCTTGACGAGGCTCTTGTAGCTGCAGCAGAATTATCTCACAGATACATCGCCGATCGCCAATTGCCGGACAAAGCCATTGACCTCATTGATGAAGCTGCTGCAAAGCTTCGTCTTGAGTTAGACAGTCTGCCGGAAGAGGTTGATGAAGCAGATCGAAAATTGCGTCAACTTGAAATCGAGCGGGAAGCTATCAAGCGTGAAAACGATCCGAAAAAATTAAAAAATATCAGCGAGCTAATTGCTAATACAAAAGAAAAATCGGACAATCTCAGGGCGTCATGGAAAAATGAAAAAGAAATCGTCGATTCGATTCAGAATATCAAAAAACATATTGACGAGCTGGAACATGAAGCTATTGTAGCTGAGCGCGAATCGAATTATGAAAAAGTGGCAAAGATCCGCTATGGAGAACTGGTCACGGAAAACGCAAACCTGACCGAAGCAGAAAATAAATTGAAGGCTTTGCCAAAAGAAAACCGTTTCACAAATGAAGCGGTGACTGCGGATGACATTGCAGAGGTAGTGTCCAAATGGACCGGGATCCCGTTGCAAAAAATGCTTCAGAGTGAAAAAGATAAAATGCTCACGCTTGAAACTGAAATTGGCAAGCGGTTGATAGGACAGGCAGAAGCCGTGAAGGCAGTTTCTAATGCAGTCAGAAGAAGCAGAGCAGGATTGCAAGATCCGAATAAGCCTATTGGATCCTTTATTTTCCTTGGTCCAACTGGTGTGGGAAAAACTGAATTAGCAAAAGCCCTGGCGGAAGTACTATTCGATGATGAAGATGCAATCACACGCATCGATATGAGCGAGTACCAGGAAAAATTCAGCGTATCAAGATTGATTGGTGCTCCCCCAGGATATGTGGGTTATGATGAAGGGGGGCAATTGACAGAGGCAGTGCGGCGCAGGCCTTATTCCATCGTGCTATTGGATGAAATTGAAAAAGCACATCCAGATACCTTCAACGTACTTCTACAGGTTTTAGATGATGGACGACTCACAGACAACAAAGGTCGTGTGGCCAATTTTAAAAACACGATCATCATTATGACTTCCAATATGGGGTCAAATATCATCCTCGAAAATTTTGAAGACCTTGAAGCTGTTGGAGAAAGTAAACGACAGGATATCCTTGCAACAACGAAAGAAGAAGTCTTCAATATGTTAAAGGAGACCCTCAAGCCGGAATTTCTCAACCGGATCGATGACAAGATCATGTTCCTTCCATTGACGAAAGCTGAAATCCGGAAAGTAGCTGAACTTCAGCTTGGAAAAATAAAACAAAATCTTTCCAATCGTGATCTTACCCTGCAACTCAGTGACAAAGCGATGGATCTGCTTGCGGATCTTGGATATGAACCACAATATGGAGCACGCCCGCTGAAACGCGTCATTGAAACAGAGATTGTCAATGAATTAGCTATTGAAGTCCTGGGAGGAAAATTTGTTGCAGGTGACACCATTTATGTTGATGCCGATAACAAAGGTTTTGTGTTCAGCGAGGATGGCTTTAAAGGAAATGGGACCATTCCTGTCGCCAAGAAAGGTGATACTCCCACAATCCAGGTGCGCGAAAAACAGGTGGACAAATTAAATAAGGCTACAAAAGATGTCAATGACCTGGTGAAAGATATCAATGTAGGTGATGAAGATGATGAAGAAGAACAGCCACAGACGGAGCCAGGGAAGAAATAGCCTTTTGCAAAAATCGTAAATTGCGCGTTATGAGTTCAACCCGGATTCTTGGAATTGATCCCGGAACTAACATCTTAGGTTTTGCAGTCATCGAAATCAATCGTGACCAGGTGAACGTCCTTGAGATAGGTGTTTTACATCTGAAGGATAAAAAAGAACACCAGGAAAAACTCAGGGAGATTTTTTTAGAAATCCAGGAAATCATAGAACGATACCTGCCTCAGGACCTGGCTATAGAAGCTCCTTTTTTTGGAAAGAATGTTCAGTCCATGTTAAAACTGGGTCGAGCACAGGGTGTTGCTATGGCAGCCGGCATGACTATGGGTCTCAGGATTACTGAGTATTCACCAAAAAAAATAAAACAATCCGTGACCGGAAATGGTAATGCAGCAAAGGAGCAAGTAGCTGATATGCTATGCAGGATGCTCAATCTGAAACCGGAAAAATTGCAGCTCGATGCAACAGATGCCTTGTCAGTAGCCATGTGTCATCATTACCAATCCGGGAGAATAGTCTCTACAAAAAAAACAGGCTGGAAAGCATTTATAAAAGAGAATCCGGAAAGGGTGAAGAATGAATAACGAATATCGAATAATGAATATCGAGCGCAGCGAGATCCCGCTTTTTAGCGGGAACGAATAACGAATCATTCACTCAAATTAGCGTTATTTAGCGGAATTATCCGCCAAAGAAAGTGAAGTTTGATGCTTCGACCTGCTGAACTCATCCTAGTGCTACAACTCAGCAATCTGGAAAGAAATGAAAAGCGAAGAGCAAGTCGAACCATCAGAAGTAAGGGGCAAATGAAAATCATCACTACTACAGAATTATCTAAGCCCCAAAAGAACACCATCATTTATTTATGGAACCGGGAGTATCCGGTGCAACTCAATCTGACAACTGAAACATTTGAAGAATATCTATTAGCATCAGGTAACCATCTTCACTATTTGATGCTTGATGACGCAGCAGAGATCATAGGTTGGGCATGTACATTTGATCGCGATGACGACAAATGGTTTTCTATCCTGATCAACAGCTTGTATCATGGATTGGGTTTGGGTAAAATGATGTTACATCAATTAAAAGAAAATGAAACACGCCTCAACGGTTGGGTCATCGATCATGGAAATGATCTAAAGAAAAATGGCGAGCGTTATGAATCTCCCATGACTTTTTACTTAAAAAATGATTTTCATATATGTCCTGATGATCGTTTTGACAATGGGAAAATGTCAGCCGTTAAAATATTTTGGGAAGGATTGAAATAGCATTCGCCTTGGCTTCGCTAAATTCTTGTAATCAGTAACCGGTATTCAGTTGGATTTTGATTGGACACTGATTTCAACG
>JBDUDG010000301.1:0-4436 GCA_040003045.1 Saprospiraceae bacterium
AAAAAAGAAGCCATGCAATTGTTTTTGCAATATGCGGAGAGTATCGCGATGATTCCGAGTTAAGCCCCCTTGGATTCCTTGAATCCTGTTCCCACTAAATGGGGAAAAGAAGGTAAACTTCCAAAATCGTCAATCCAAAAATTTTCTAATGATCATAGAAACGCAACCTTATGGACTTCACCCGAGCGACCTTGAGTTTGTTATTGAAGAATTGAGGAAAGGAAAGGTTGCCATAGTACCTACTGACACCGTCTATGCGTTTTGTTGCCTGTCAGATCAAAAAGCAGCCTTCGAGGCAATCTGTGCATTGAAACATATCGAAACGAAAGATGCCCTGATGAGCATCGTTTGCAAAGACCTGAGCCAGGCATCCGATTATTTTGTGCAATGGCTTACACCTGTATTCAGGTTGCTGAATAAAAATCTTCCCGGCCCATTTACTTTCATTCTTCAATCCGGACATCGGGCACCTGCATTTCTAAAAAATAAAAGAAAGACACTGGGTCTGAGAATACCTCAACACCAGGTGATCAAATCTATCATGAGCACATTGGATATTCCGCTTATCGTAAGTTCTGTTCACAGCGACGATGATATTGGAGAATATTTTTCTGACTCAGCTCATCTGATCAGCCGGTTTGAAAAACAGGTAGCATTGATAGTAATCGATGATCGAAATGAACAGGAAGCATCAACCATCGTAGACCTGACCGGCGACGAACCATTGATCATAAGGCAAAGCAGATTTGAACTCAAGGAATGAAGCTGCTTACCAGAAAAAATATCATCAGGTATATCCACACCACATCTATAAAATGCCAGTACCATGCGGTGTGTTTCAGTTTTGTTTCCTGCTCTTCATTCAAAAAGTAAAGAGCAGAATTTCCTTCCCGATTTGAAACGTACAAGGGGAGTAGTATCCTCAACAGGAAAGGAACGCCGACAAGCACATGCATAAAATGCAGAATGGAAATGGCAAATAAATAACCGTGACCGCCGGATGTGCCCGGCAGGATTTGTTGTGAGAGTAAATGGCTCCATGCTATTCCCTGCAATGCCAGAAATAACATTGTCGCTGTAATGGTCAGGAATCCCCATCGCAGAATTAGCCTTTCATCTTTCAGGTTAAAATATTTCCGACATCGCTGTATACAATAACTGCTCGAAGCCAAAACGAGTGTGTTGAAAATAAAGAGGGGTGGGATCTTAATACTCTCCATTCCCTTGTCCACCCTGGAATAGATATACGCGATGGTCAATGCTCCAAAAAGAGCCGTTATCCCGATCATCACAAGGGCCATGATGATGGACGATGGAGGCACAGAATAGCTTCTTTGATTGTATGGCTTGTTCATAACTATTGCGGGCTGAGCACGTTTTATTGTCACAATATGCAATGGACGACAATAACTTTAGAAAATCAGCCCTATTTTAGTGGTCACAAATATGAATATAAACAGAATTAAAATCCTTTTTATCATTTTACTGGTCAATGCAGTTGCTATAGGCCAGCAAAGATTTGATATTGGCATTTCGAAAAACAATCTGGAATATACACTTCCATGGACTGGCGGATATAATGCGCCACAGTTTTCCAATATCGACCTGAATCGGGATGGTATTCCGGATATGATCAGTTTTGACAGACAGGGTGATATCCTGACGCCTTTTATTCATTTGCCGAATACCGGCCGTTGGGTCATCGACTGGTCTTATGCTTCTGTTTTTCCAAAGTTGGTGGATTGGGTGTTGGTGGCTGATTACAATCATGATGGTATTGAAGATTTATTTACCAGTTCATCTGCAACAGGTATCGCAGGAATTTCAGTGTATAAAGGTGCATATCAAAATGGTCAATGGTCATTTGAAATCCAGAAGGACAGGGGTCAGTTTTATATGCAAATTCTTACGCAGAGTTTATTGACAAATCTCTATGTTTCATGGGATGATATTCCTTCGGTATCAGATATTGACAATGATGGTGATCTGGATATTCTAGCTTTCGAACCCGGTGGCAGCTTTATAAATTACTATCGAAATGTATCTGTAGAGAATGGATGGGGAAGTGATTCCCTGAGATTTGTTCTTGATGATTTGTGCTGGGGTAAGATTCTTGAGAATGAACTCAACCAGGAAGTGTATCTGAGCGATAGTCCTGATATGTGTTCCGATGGTCACATCACAGGAGAAGTTCCTGTCATTCCGAGACATTCAGGAAGTACAACTCTTTCACTCGATGTTGATTTTGATGGTGATAAGGATATATTCATTGGTGATATTTCTTCGCGTCACATTGTGTTTGGTTTGAATGGATTGAGTGCTCAGGAATCGTGGATAGTGGATCAGGATGCGACATTTCCTTCGGAGGATACGGTGATTGACCTGCCTTATTTTCTTGGGACCTTCAGTGTGCAACTGGATGATGATCCGGAACCAGAATTATTAGTTGCGGTCAATAGCCGTGCGCTGACTGAAGATCGTCGAAGCGTGTGGCGATATGATGATGATCCGGCTCCCGGGCCATTGAAATACAAGCTCACGGAAAAAGGGTTCTTTCAAAATGACATGATTGACCTTGGCTCTAATAGTCGGCCTGCGATAGCAGATATCAATGGTGATGGACTTGAAGATTTATTGATTGCAGGATATCATTACACCGATGGGCCTGCTACCAGGATTCCTTCGATTTGGTACTTCAAAAATACAGGGACATTGAGCACACCTCATTTTGACTTGCAGACAGATGATTATCTGGGCATGAGTCAGTTTGGAAATATGCCAACATTTGATTTTGCTCCCGCATTTGGTGACATTGATGGGAATGGAACTATTGATTTGGTTGTAGGAGAACAGAATGGGAAACTATTTTTTTATAAAAACAAAGCACCAAAAGGACAGCCTGTCAATTTTGAACCGCCAGTATTTCCATTCATGAATATTAGCGTTGGTGTTTCCGCTGCGCCGCAGATTGTTGACATCAATCACGATGGTTTAGGAGATCTCATCATAGGAGAGCGGACAGGTAATTCTGACCTTAATGGTCGGTGCAGTGCGTTGAATTATTTTGAAAATCTTGGATCGATTGGCAATGCAGTCTTTAATCCTGATATTAATACTCCACCGAATACCGGATGTTATGGAAGAGTGCTATTTGATATTCAGATAGGTCTACCACAGTACACTGCGCCATATGTGTTTGTGACAAATGATGGTCCTGAGTTGATGGTAGGAGGTGATCCGGGCACACTTTATTTATATGGAGATCTGCAGAATGGAAAAACTGGACCGCTCACACTCATTGAGCAAGGTTACGGGCACCTTGATTTTGGAAATCGGAGTACGCCTGCGCTTGCTGATCTGGATCATGATGGTAAGTATGAGTTACTTGCAGGAAATCAGCGTGGTGGGATAGAATTATTTCATACTGATTTGCAAGTAGGTACCACTGCAGTTGAGCAACCTATGGATAATATGGATAAGCCTTATCAGATCCTTTATTCAGGAGCTGAGAACATAGTTGAAATTGTCTGGAGAAAAGGTCATGGCGGACAAGCAGAACTTTATGATGAGTATGGAAGATTGATGGAGAAAAATAATAATTCTGATAATAGTATCCTGCGTATCAATCTCGAATCATTTCCGCCGGGAATCTATTTTGTAAGACTTGAATATGAGCATAAAATATTTGTGGAGAAAATACTGGACAATAAATAAATTACACGCGGATTAAATAAGATCTGTCATGATTTTCGCAGATCAGCTGTGCAAGGAAATTAATCTTAAGAAATCATAACTAAGCTTATTTAACTGCGTCCTCTTTTCTCGTCATGATTGAGATTTGAATAGAATAGCAGAATAAATGGAAACGCTTCCTATCCATCCATGGCCCACTACTTTTCCTTTGGTGATGACATTGATCTCTCTACCAAATCCTCCGGTGATCCCAAATTTTAATGGTGCGTTTTCTCTTCCTGTGAAATAGCCTGTTTCCAGCCACGGTTGCACCACGAGTGTGTATGTTTTACCCTGCGTTTGAAGAGGAGTACCGATATCATTCTTCCAGTTGATCCACATATTCCAGAGATCTGTATTCAGACCCGCGATGATCTGACCCTTCTTCATAAAATAATGTTTTCTAAGGCCAATAGAGCCACCAAAGCCGGCACCTTTTTCATTATCGTTGTATTTGCTGAAGTCCTTTCGGTTGGTGAAATTCCCGCCTGCTCTCAGAAAAACAGATGAATGTGAAGCAAGAAAAATATCCGAATTGAGCGTGGCGATCAAACCGGCAGGGTAGAGTTGAGCCGAAATTCCAACAGAAGCCGAATTATTTGATCCGTTTTTCACGGTCTGCCCATTACTAATATCTACACATGAGAAGTAGAAGGCAATGACAAAAAGCAAGCCGATTTTATTGGACATATATTGTATTGAAA
>JBDUDG010000302.1:0-4431 GCA_040003045.1 Saprospiraceae bacterium
GAAAGGGGGTGGTCAACAGACCGAAATGAAGTGGTCAACACGACCGAAATACGCACCAAGTTGTTCATATCAAAGTTAAAAGCACATTTTTTACATGCCGTTATTGTATCCTCTAAGGAAAGATACTTTATGCTTTCGTCCAGATAGAGTAAAAATGCCTCCTTCCCAATGGCTTCACAATCATTGGATTTCACAATTTCTCTTTGTAGCCAATATTTTGCTTGTGATAAATTATTTTGATTCTTCCATTCGTCTTTTGATACAAAGCATTTATCACGAATATCAGCGACTTCTTCATTTTCATAAAAAATTGCAATAAGTTCTTCTATTGATTTATAAATTGGTTCATCAAATTCGTACCGGCATTCTGTGCAAAGATGTTGTGGAATCTTTCTCATCCTTTTATTTGGGTTTCTACTCTTGCAATTTGGACACAAAGGGACAGGTTTATAATCATAGTTTTTTATTAAGTATTCGGCAAATTCTCTTTTGTCAACGGTCGGAATAGAATCTCTGAAAACTTGCGTATGGTTTTTGATTACTTCTCTTTCGTAGTCTTTATATTTATCAGGATGAGAGAGATGCTGTAATGTTAATGTTTCTTTGCTACCACATATTTCGCATTTGTCTTTAATAAATTCAATTCTTCTTTCTTTCCAATCATTTGTATGCCATGACCGCTTCCCGTCTTTATGCTCCTTCCAATAAATTTCCTTAGCAAGTTCTGGCGTAATCTCTCCATTGGTCAACTTTTCCCTTAATTCGATAAGTTCGTTATATGTCAACATATTCTATTTGCTATTTATGATTAAACTTTAATTAATTTTTCAAGTATCTAAATCTATGTACTTATTATATATTGCTTTGGTATTAACTCAAGTACATTCTCATTATATAAGTTTTGGTGCCTGTAGGATATTTTTTTTTCATGAGCCAATTTCCCAATTATCACTGCCGGATGAATGTCCAATTCCTGTGCACATAATTCAATATGCTGGGTTGTCAGGTAATGGGTGTAGGGATTTAAATAATCCAATATTTCCTGATGTTTAAGCTTTGCGGCTGCAATACTATTCGCTTCCAGTTCCACTTCATTCAAATCTGATTCTCTCAGGTTGTCCAGCACAAATGGATTGTCAGTGTCCAGGTGATGGAGCACATGGGCGATTTCATGCGCAACTGTAAACCAAAAATTATCAATTCTTTTGTATCGACCGGTATACACTATGACTGGCGTTGTGTTTAAAAGAAAGGCTGCGCCGTCCAGATAGGTCTTCTGCAAATGTGGCAAGACAAAAAATACTACCCCAACCTTTGCAAGTTCAGCTATAAATAAATCAATTCCCTTTTCTCTTGTTGTAAAAGTGTTTATCTCATTAAAAATATTCTCCAGACCACTTTTACTATATGGAGGTACTTTAACTTTCTTAGCCTCGACCTTAGCTTTTTGGTACCAGGTGATTGCATAAGACGCATTAAACTGATTATATGCTTCTGAACGCCTTGTAAGTGCCGGAACTAAACTGGTATCAATCTTTGTAAAATCTAATTCATCCCATCCCCAAAAAGCCAGAACTTGATTTTGAAGTTCCTGAGCAGTTTGAAAAGAATTGAACCAACCTTTTTGAAGCATATCCTTTATAGGCATTCGTTCATAAATAATACCCCGAATATTGGCATCAATTTCATCCTGGGACCTTTCTTTCAATAACCAAAGCCGGTATGCGCTATCAAGGTTAATCCAATACTGGGGTGAAGTCCCAAAGATTTCACCAAAAATCTGAGCTGCTTCCAGGGTCAGCGGTTGCTTGTCTTGAAGTATCTTATTAATATGTTTTGCTGAGTAGCCGGTGATTTCAGCCAGATCGGCCTGCGTCCAATCACGATATTCCATTTGCTCCTGAAGGAAATACCCTGGTCCAAATTTTTTAGCTGCGCGTATAGATGTAGTCTGCGTCATAGGTTCGTTATGGTTCAATCACCATAATGATTGGAAATGGTTTTCAAAAAGAATTGTCCAGAAGCTTGTTTATCATCAGTCCAAACCACCTCCATCTCAAGCCTGTATTTTCCTGAAAGACGCATGGAATAGATATTCACTGAGCCTTTCAGTTTTTCAAAATTAAGTCCCTTGTCCGCCAATAAATCCTGGATATTTACTGCAGCTTCAATCTTTTGGATTGTGGCAAAGAACTTATTTAATACATGATCCGGTAACTTAAGTTTTGACTTTGCTCCGGTATAAAGTTTCAGTAGTTCCTTATCATTTATGAAAACCTCATATGCCATCAAATGGTTTAAGAATTATGAACAATATGGTAAATATACTAGTTTATATTGAACTAATTGGTAATAATTAATTATTTATTGTAAAATATTGATATTCAACATATTATGCTGTTTTTATAGCTTTAAGTTATTCTTTTTATGCTCATACCGCCCGCCCACTCCCCATACTGCCTCTCCGCGTGCTCAATCACCTGCGCTAATATTTTATCCAATTCCGAAAACACCACCACACCTCTCAACACCCGCTTGACAGCAAGGCGAATGGCAGCTCTGGCATCTTCTTTTTTGGTCCAGTCGAACTGGAAGTCCTATTGACAGATGTCAACCTAGAGAATCAGACTGTGGGTAGGGCCCCTCAGATTTAAGATGGCTTGATTGTGGAATCGTCAACTGTGGACCATTGTATCTTTGAAATATGAAATACGGAATACCAATTAACACAAAAACCAGAGAGATAAACTGGAATGGTGTCAGAGCTTTTAATGATGATCATTGGGCTGGCATTGCAATGAAAATAGCAAATGGGGAAAAGTGTGGTTGGATACCTTTTCCCAAACTCAAAGTCTTCATTAGTTTTAGCAGCCACGATAAAGAATTGATGGAATGTTTATTCAAAGAAATTCTATTGAGTGAATTAGTAGAACCATACAAGGTTGAATCAGACGATCACTCAGATGAAGATCTTGGTCCCATTGTAGCAAAGGGAATACGGGGATGCCACTTTTTTGTATTACTAGTATCAAAAAAATCCGTCTCGACTCAATGGATCAATCAAGAACTGGGTTTCGCCTATGGAGTAAGAAAACTTAAAGGCAAGAGAATTACGATCATTGAAGAACCTGCTATAAATATGCTGAAGGGGTTTATCCATGAGAATAAACAATTCCCTTATAAATTTAATCTTGATGGTGAACCGAGCTTCTCAAATACCTGTCTTAAACTAAGAGAGGGATTAGAGAAGCGAGTTATAAAGGAATTTAAAATTAATGTCACTCATTATTAGAAGATAGCTTACAATTTGTTCTTCGATTCGACTGAGCAGAAAAATGATAAAGAAACCGACTAAAGTTATTCTTGCGAATGTCTTTAGTCGGTTCTTTAACTGTAGGAGAAAATGAATATTTAAATAGAACTGGAAATCAAAACGTCAATTTGATTTATACAGCCAGCAATCCTCTTGATTGAACTGACCTATATACCTCCAAATCATTATCAACAAGACCAATCATTGGTTTGGTCAATATCAAATTTGACTTCAAATAAATTGGAAGTGCATTTAACGATTTATCATCATCAATGATCAGGAAGTCTTCACTGATCACGTTCAGAGTAAACCATTGAAGTATTTCGTCTTTACGACTTAAATTACGAGTATTGTTCTCCAACACCTTTAGTGTTTGCAATTGAATGCCCCTGGAAGCGAAAATACGTTTCCACTGCTGAAAGGTAAATCTTGATTTGTGCGATGTAGTTAGCAAAACAGTGGTATCCTCAGAAATCAGACTTTTAAGAATGGTAGTTGCTTTTGCACTAAAAGCCGGAAAGCCATCAGTTAGCAATTCAGGCCTCTCCCAACTCTTGGAAGGAACCATCACACCGTCTATGTCTAAAAAGATTAACATTTGTGCAAAGATAGGAGTTAGTTGATTAATTTCATAATCTCCTGAATATCAATGCCATTATACTCAGCATCCTCAATATTCAATTTTTGAATTTTAGCTTCCGTATCCCAATCCGATTCGTCAAAACTTACTGATTGCCAGTTAGTTACAACACAAGCAGCAGGACGAACGTAAGGTCTTTTCTCCAAATCGGCACCTGAAACTAAGGATGCCAAATATCGATGGTGACCATCTACAATAACCCCATCTGCCACATTGATCGCATTAAACTTAATGCCTAATGTCATTTTCTTGGCAAGTCGATTAATGATAGGCAAACACAATTTTTCATGAGTTGGTTGAAGTTCAATATCCTTCCTTTTTAAAAAATCTTTAAGGAAATCTGAGGTAATTGCTTCCATTTTATTCTTCAATTAATAATTGATTCGTTAAATTTTGTAACCAAAAGAAACTGAATAAAATTGATTTATATACTTAGAATTACATCACGCCACCATCGGCCACTCCCCATACTGCCCCT